>NZ_JACJPW010000009.1 GCF_014696265.1 Aerosakkonema funiforme FACHB-1375
AAGCGAATCAAGCACAAAACGCTTGGTTAAGTGCGGAACCGCTCTTGTATGCGGCTTGGAGACAGGCGACCACGAAAATTAACTTGCGATTAGGAGGACAAGTTCCTTCTTCCTTTGGGAAATTCCCAGAGTCAGAGCGAGTCGCAACGAAAGTTCAAAATGCCAACACTAAGAACTTGGATGTTGTACCAATTTGGGAGAGCCAAGTGGAGGTTTCATCGCATTTTGAACCCCCGTCCCTTTAGGGCTGGGGTGGCTTCAGTCCAGAGGAAATTACTTAAGTGCGATCGCCCTATTATTGGGCTCGTACAAGAGCTAGATTAAAAATTAAATCCGGGTTAACTACGCCCTTTTTCTTGAAGCCCGTGCAGGTGGGCTTTGTTTGTGTAGTCAAGACTTTAGTCCTCCAGTCAAAAAGGGGTTAGGCTGGCCTCCTCTCCATCGGACTGCCAGTAGCTATAAATAGTTAGATTTTTCAGCGCCAACTTACCCAATTCGCTAAAAATATTTAGACTTTACACAAATTTTACATACTTACTAAAGTTGCAGCGGCGAGAAAAGCTTTATAAATCCAGCAATAGAGAGATTTACAGGTTTGCTTTGATTGCGACCGTAATATATAAATATGTTTTTTTGATAAAGATTATGTGAAAATGCTGACAAATCTGTGCGGCTTAGGTAAAGCTGTAATAGAGACGAATTTTAAGATGAACGCGAGATTGTAGAAAGGTGTAATCTCGACGCATAACGTGAAAGAGCTACCAGTTTAAAGCGTGACACACATTAAAGAAGAGTCGGTCTTGAACTGTTTCTTCTTATCTTTATCTCTTTGTAGCGCTATGCGGATGTTATGTAGGTTGTCCTAAAAGCAATATGGTGCTGAAATAATCGCGTTTCTACTTGGGATAATTTCTCGATCGATTTTTAAGTTACCAAGAGGATTAAAAAATGAAAAATTTGCTCGCTTTATGTAGCTTACTAATAGGTTTGGGCGTTGCAAATACGGCAAATGCAGCTACTTTTGTAGCTGGTTACACATTTGATGACAACGCATTTTCTGACTCTCTGCTGTCGTTTTCCGGTGATTATACTATTAGTGGCGGAAGTCTGGAACAAGTACTGACAGACAGCGATCTAACTACCTATGCTTTCTCCTTCAGCCCCGATGCCTACGTCAACTTGGGTTTCACGGATAATTTTCTAGTCAATGGTGCTGGAGACGATCTTGTCCTGTTTGAACTGGGTATCCCCGATACGTTTGAAGTATCGCTGACTGTGGGCGGGATAACAAACTCGTACACCAGCTCTAATACGGGATTTCAGGCTGCTGGATATAATGTAAACGCTCTGAGTATCAATTTAGACGATTTCGGTGTGGCAGCGGGCGGTTTATTGAGCAACGTAGTAGTTGGACTTGGTATACAAACAATTAGTGGAACAGTTCCTTCTCTGGCTGTTGTAGGTGCTTTAAATTCAGCTCCTGTCGGCGGTTCAACTTCTGTACCCGAACCAGGTTCGGCGATGGCATTTCTGGCTTTGGGTGCCTTTGGAGCTACTTCAGTGCTGAAACGCAAACAACACCAAGCAAAGTTCAACTAAAGCTTTTTGCTATTAAACACAAACGATTGCGATCGTAATTCAATCCTCTGGCGGCAATGGCAGGGTAAAATAAAAAGTACCGATCTTGGAAAGGAACTTTCAGGTTTCGCGCCAAGCCATGTTCACCACTTTGCGATCGCTGATATCTTCCAGCACTCCGATCTTATACTTCGGTTCCTCCCAACCAAAAGAAAAGCCAACTGAAAGGTCTGTTTTGTCTTTTTTGGAAAAAAAATATTAGTAATACTTCCTGGTTCTCCGGTACTTGCTGTGCTAAAGCGTAAGGAAAATGCCAGAAAAGTAAAGCGAGTATCTCAAAATTATGAAAATTATTAAAGCGAAAAACACAACGTTTTAACAATTTTAATTTGTTATTAATTCCTTGCACTATTCCATTGGTTATTCTTTTTTCAAAGTAAGCTACTACCTCTGGAAACCATCGCTTCATCGTTGAGACGCTATTTCGGTAATATTGCTCACGTCATTATGAATAACTTGCTCTGTAACAGCTTGGGTGTATCTATAAGTAAAACTTTTTTTTATTTTCTACGAAATCTAAAGTTTCACTAAAAGGCTTTTGGCAATTTTCACACTTGAATCGTCGCCGATTTACTTTCAAAAAAACTTCTCTATCCCCTATTGGTAAATCTCTTATTAAGTGGCCTTGATTTTGATGCAGGCGATGACTTATGCGAGCGCAACGGGGGCAAACTGCTGTTTTCTGATTGACTCTTACAGATAAAATTAATGTTTCTTCTGTCTCTTTACTATTTTCTACTATCACACCAGGTAAATTTAGTAATTTTGTCATTTTCCTTTTCATAACTTACTCTAATATCGCTATATTTTTAGGTATATATCAATATTTTAGCACACTAAGTACGGAAGAACCAACTTTACCACAAGCGTTTACTCCCTTCCCGCCGTAAGATTATCGATCGCTAGTTACCGGTTGTTATTTTCTCCCCCACTCTCCCGCTCCCCCACTCTCCCCTAATGCAATACATATTCTTTGAGCGGGAAGGGAGTAAAGCTAGTTTGCAGCTTTGGAACTAAAACATGATATTGGTGGGAAGGCTAAGGGTTGCAATTTATGAGTAAACGGATTTTGGTGATTGACGATGAATACCCGCTGCGGCGGGTGATTCAACTGGCGTTGAAAATGACGGTTGGCTGGGAGGTATTGACCGCCGGGTCAGGTGAGGAGGCTATACAAAAAGCTGAGACTGAGCGACTCGACGCGATTATTTTGGATGTGACGATCCCAGAGATGGATGGCTCGGCTACTCTCGCACATCTGCGAGCCAACAAATTTACTCAGTACATACCTATAATTTTGCTCACAGCTAAGGTGCAGGTTATAGAGCAAAAGTATTTCGCTAACTTAGGCGTAGCCGCAGCGATCGTTAAGCCTTTCGATCCCGCTACGTTGGCTAACCAGATCGCAAAAGCGCTGAACTGGGATATATCAACGACAGTTGATTCTAAGATCGAAGACTGAGCGAGGTTAGTGCCTGCCTGGGGCCAAGAAGGGACTGAGTTCGCGATCGAAATTCCAATTAAACCAGATCGAGCAGGGGTTGGAGCAGTTAAGGTAATGGCAGTCAATCTATAAGACGATATATATTAAAGATATGGATAAATCCAGTTATACCACTTCAATAATTTTAAGTTATAGTAGTAAGCGAGCCATAGCATTTGGCTTTCGATGCGCTACATATATGCAGCTAACTTAAACACTGGTTATCGCTTTCATAAGCATTAATTATAGGTAATGCGCCATCGAGAGGATTCCCCCAGAACTCTCTATCGATACCATTTAATTTTTCGTTGATAATTGAGACTTGTAAGTTAACCACGCAGCTACAAGAAGTGCTAAAGTTACTTTTAACTCAGAAAAGTAACTGAGCCACTCAATTTAATAAAATCTACAGATGCCAAATTTGACGTCTGTAAAACGAACAAAGATTTGGACAATCTTCCAGTCTCAATGGCCGCAAATTGATAACCCAGTTTGCGGCTGACTGATAAAGCATGACTGTAGATAGCAGGAAACTTCATGACTGCTTGAAGTTGCCTGTGTTTACTGTGCCTGATGTGCATAACTGTTAACAATAGGGCTCTTGGAGTTATTCTCTAAGGCTTTTCCTTAGCAGTTTTGCAGTAATTTTGTTTGCGAACTTACTCGGAGTATTGATTGCAAGGAGATAATATGAGCCAATCTACCAATCCATTTTCTCGCCGCAAATTTCTCGTTACAGCTGGAGCTTCTGCTGTAGGTTCTGTTCTCCTCAAAGGCTGTTTGGGAAATCCCCCCGAAATGACTTCACAAAACACACAAAGCAGCCCCAGCGCTATTCCAGTTGCTAATGTCAGTGCTGGCGAAGCACCAGAAACGACAAAAATCAAGTTGGGATATATACCTATTGTAGAAGCAGCACCCTTGATTGTGGCAAAAGAGAAAGGCTTTTTTGCCCGGTACGGCATGACTGAGGTTGATATTGCCAAACAAGCTAACTGGGGTGCAGCTAGAGATAACCTAGAAATCGGGTCTGGTGGTGGAGGCGTTGATGGGGGTCAATGGCAGATGCCGATGCCTTATTTGATCTCGGAAGGCAAGATTACCAAAGGCAATGTCAAAATCCCCATGTATGTGCTGTGCCAGTTGAATACGCAGGGAAATGGAATTGCGATCGCCAGCAAACACAAAGGCAAAATCGGTTTAAAACTAGCCGGAACAAAATCAATTTTTGATGGCCTGAAAAGCAGCGGTACTCAATTCACTGCCGCCTATACCTTTCCCCACGCTAACCAAGATTTTTGGATACGCTATTGGTTGGCCGCAGGCGGTATCGACCCAGATAAAGAAGTCAAATTACTCACCGTACCCGCTGCCCAAACTGTTGCCAACATGAAGACGGGAACAATGGATGCGTTTAGTACCGGCGACCCTTGGCCTTTCCGCATTGTCAAAGACGGCATCGGCTACATGGCAGCATTAACAGCAGAAATTTGGAAAGATCACCCCGAAGAATATCTAGCGATTCGCGCCGACTGGGTGGATAAACATCCTAAAGCAACTAAAGCTTTATTAAAAGGCATTATGGAAGCTCAGAAATGGTGCGACGATTTCAACAACCGCCAAGAACTCGTGCAAATTTTATCTAGTCGAAACTACTTTGGCGTACCTCCAGAAGTTTTGCTCGAACCATTTATGGGTAAATACGATATGGGCGACGGTCGCATCATTGATGACAAATCAATGGCAACCTACTATTGGAAGGATTCCAAAGGCAGCGTTTCGTATCCTTACAAGAGTCACGATTTGTGGTTTTTAACTGAAAGCGTGCGCTGGGGTTTTCTCCCGGTAGATACGATGACGAATGCTAAGCAATTAATCGATAAAGTCAACCGCGAAGATTTGTGGCGAGAAGCGGCGAAAGAAGCCGGATTTGCTGCCGCCGATATTCCCACCAATACATCGCGTGGTATTGAAGAGTTCTTTGATGGCATCAAGTTTGACCCCGCCGATCCGATGGCTTATTTGAAGAGTTTGAAGATCAAGACAGTGCAAGTTTAGGGCGAAGACCAAGAAAGTTCCCCTGTTCCTGCTCCCTCCAGCCTCTCGTACTAACAACTACCTAATTTGAAGAAGGAAAATAGAATCAATGACAACTTTGCAAAGACGTCCAAGCTCTGCCGCTCAGAATAAATGGTTGGCTCAACTACAAAAACGATTTCCCGATTTGCTCCCTCCGATTGCCGCCATTACTATTTTCTTAATCGTTTGGCAGTTGTTTTCTTGGCTTCCGGGCGCAACCCTACCAGGGCCTATTAAAGTCGTTACAGACACCAGGATTTTGATTTTATACCCGTTTTACGATTTAGGCGGAACAAATAAAGGTCTATTCTGGCAAATTCTCGCTAGCTTGCAACGGGTTGCGGTTAGCTACATCTTGGCTGCCGTTGTTGGCATTAGCTTGGGCATTTTAGTAGGAACGAATAAAACTGTTTCCAAAGCTTTAGACCCGATTTTTCAACTATTGCGGACAGTACCGCCTTTGGCTTGGGTTCCCATTTCGTTAGCAGCTTTGCGACAAAACGAGCCTGCTGCTTTGTTTGTGATTTTTATCACGGCAATCTGGCCTATCTTGATCAATACAGCCGTGGGCGTGAAACAAATTCCTCAAGATTACAATAACGTTGCCAAAGTTCTGCAACTGAACCGCAAACAGTATTTCTTGAATATCCTCATTCCCGCTACACTTCCCTACATTTTCACAGGCTTGAGGATTGCGATCGGTCTAGCTTGGTTAGCGATTATTGCGGCAGAAATTGTGATGTCCGGCATTGTGGGAATTGGCTTCTTTATCTGGGAAGCATATCAAAATAACGCCATCAGCGAAGTAATTATAGCCCTGGTTTATATCGGTGTGGTGGGCTTACTGCTCGACAAATTTATGCTGTGGCTGGAATCGGTAATTATCGCCCAAGGACAGAAATAAAAAATGGGGCTAGACGCTAGGGCGTCGGGAATCGATTAATTCTCCCACTCTTCCCTAGCCCCTAATCCCCAATCCCTAATCCCTAATCCCTATTACCACTACCAATTAGCAATACCTATGTCTTTTTTTGTTGCTGTTGACCAAATTGAAAAGGTTTTCGATCTAGGCGATAATGGCAAATACATTGCGCTCAAAGGGATTGACCTCCAGATTGAAAAAGGAGAATTTATCTCATTAATCGGTCACTCCGGTTGCGGTAAATCGACGTTGCTCAACATGATTGCGGGTTTGGATTTACCCACAGAAGGCGTTGTTACCTTAGAAGGGGAACAAGTTAGAAAACCTGGCCCAGACCGGATGGTGGTTTTTCAAAATTATTCCCTATTGCCTTGGCGCACAGTAAGGGAAAATATTGGCCTTGCTGTTGATGCGGTGATGCCAGATTTATCCAAAGGCGATCGCAGCGCTATTGTGGAAAGACATATCGATTTAGTGGGATTGCGTCCGCATGGCGATAAACTGCCAGCCATGTTATCTGGGGGACAAAAACAGCGGGTGGCGATCGCCCGCGCCCTGGCCATCCGTCCCAAACTCTTGCTACTAGATGAACCCTTCGGTGCGTTGGACGCCCTGACGCGGGGGAATTTGCAAGAACAATTAATGAAAATTTGCGAAGAAAACCAAGTCACCGCCGTAATGGTAACGCACGATGTCGATGAAGCGGTGCTGTTATCCGATCGCATTGTCATGCTGACCAACGGCCCAGAATCTAAAATCGGTCAGATTTTAGAAGTAGATATTCCCCGACCCCGCAAGCGCATGGAAGTTGTCGAACATCCCAGCTATTACAGCTTGCGAAGCGAAATGATTTATTTCTTGAACCAACAAAAACGGATCAAGAAAATTCGGGCCAGAAAAGCTACGGCGATCGCACGTCACGGTCTGGAAAAAGTTAACCTGGAAATTGGCTTCCTACCCCTTACCGCTTGCGCCCCTCTCGCCGTTGCCAAAGAAAAAAACTTTTTTGCCAAACACGGACTCGATGAAGTTACTCTAGTACGGGAAAGCAACTGGCGCGGTGTGGAAGACGGCATAGTTGGCGGTTACTTAGATGCAGCCCAAATGCCTTCCGGGATGCCGATGTGGTTAACTTTGGGCGGAGAAGGAGACAAACCGATTTCCGTTGTGACTTCCCTGACGATGACTCGCAACGGTAATGCCATCACTTTGGATAAGCGATTTTACGACAAAGGGATACACAGCTTATCAGATTTTAAGCGCTTTTTGTTAAAGACGCGCAATCGTCAGCACAGATTGGGAGTTGTGCATCCTTCCTCCATGCACAACCTCTTGTTGCGCTACTGGTTAGCATCTGGAGGTATCGACCCCGATTTGGATGTTTCCCTCCAAAATCTGCCACCTGCCCAAATGGTAGTCGATTTGCAAGCAGGCAGCATTGATGGGTATTGCGTTGGCGAACCTTGGAACATTCGGGCGGCAATGGAAAATGTTGGTTTTACTGTTGCCACTGACTTGGAAATTTGGAACGGACATCCCGGTAAAGTACTCGGTGTGCGAGAAGATTGGGCAAATTCTTATCCGAATACTCATATCGCTTTAGTGAAAGCGCTGTTGGAAGCTTGTCGCTACTGCGCCGATGAAAATAACGCTGAAGAAGTGCGTCAAATCTTGGCAAAAAGGGAGTACCTCAGCACCGATATTAGTTATATCCAATTGGGCGATCCCAATATAGCTTTTTGCGATTTAGATCGTCCGATGCGGGAATACGCTCATCACCTATTTTACGGAGAAGGCGCGAACCGTCCCAGCCGCACCGAACAACTTTGGATTATGACGCAATTAGCGCGTTGGGGACATACACCTTTCCCGCGCAATTGGATGGAAATTTTGGAACGTATGTGTCGCGTCTCGGTATTTAGTACGGCAGCCAGAGAACTCGGCATTCTCGATATGAAATATAATCGCGGCCCGATTCCCTTATTCGATGGTACGTCTTTTGATACGGAAGACCCGATTGCGTACCTCAATAGCTTAGGGATTAAACGGGATTTTTCAGTTGCAGAAGTAATTCTCGATTCCCGCAGTCCGATTTTTGCTGCTTAGAAGATGAATTGTCATCAGTCAGTTGTCAGTTGTCCGTAATTTGACATTTTACTGCTGACAACTGACCGGATTCTGCAATTTTTACGCCCGCTCGCTCATTATCGATTACTAATTTACCAATCCAGTCATGACCAATAGAAATCTCAAAGTTGTGGAAACTTCCAAACAGCCCAAGAAATTGGGATTAACCCGTCAGCCTTATTTGTCGATCGACAAGGTTTCTAAGGTTTATCCCACATCGAGAGGGCCGTTTACAGTCCTGAAGGATGTTAATCTGACTATCTACGAAGGCGAATTCATTTGCCTAATCGGTCACTCCGGTTGTGGCAAATCAACGCTGCTAAATATGGTGTCTGGTTTTGCCACGCCAACAGACGGGGAAGTGAGATTGGGCGGGCAGCGCATTACCAAACCTGGGCCCGATCGGATGGTAGTGTTTCAAAGCTACGCTTTACTGCCTTGGCTAACAGCTTACGACAACATTTATTTGGCTGTCGATGCTGTTTATGGCAACAAACTCAAAGCTGAAAAAGATGCCATTGTACGGGAACATTTGGCTTTGGTAGGTTTGTTAGATGCCGCTGAGAAAAAGCCGCCGCAAATGTCGGGTGGGATGCGTCAGCGGGTTTCTATTGCCCGTGCTTTATCTATTCGCCCTCAAGTGTTAATTTTAGATGAACCGTTTGGGGCTCTGGATGCAATTACTAAAGAAGAATTGCAGGAGGAATTGTTGAAAATATGGAACGATCATCGCTGCACTGTGTTGATGATTACCCACGATATCGATGAGGCATTATTCCTGGCAGACCGCTTGGTAATGATGACGAATGGCCCTGCGGCACAAATTGGTGAAGTGTTGGAAATTCCTTTTTCCCGTCCGCGCGATCGCGCCCGCATTATGGAAGATCCGCAATACTACAAACTCCGAAATCACGCCTTAGATTTCCTCTTCCACCGCTTCGCTCACAACGACGATTAAGTCAAAAGAAAGGGGTTAGGGGTTAGGGGTTAGGGGCTAGGGGAAAGGGGGAAAGGGAAAAGGGGAAAAGGGACTAGGAGAAAAGGAAAAGATTTATTCTCCCGCTCAAGAGCTCCCCTACTCCCCCGTTCTCCCGCTCTCCCTCTTCCCTGTTTTGCCACTTTTCTAAACCCAGAAACCCGGTTTCTTCAAGAAACCGGGTTTCCAGTCTTAAGTTATCAAAAAAACAGAAACAGCTAATTAATTACCGCGCCGCAACTTGCAGTTGATCGAATAGCGCACCATCGGCAAAAAATCTTCTTTGCGCCCCATCCCAACCGCCTAGCTGGGAGATTGTAAAAAGTTTGCCAATTCTAGGGAAGTTCCTGCTATACTCTGCCGCTACCGTTGTATTAACGGGTCGAAAACCTACCTTAGCGAATTCTCGTTGGGCTTCAGGAGAAAAAAGGTATTGCACAAAAGCTTGCGCTACCTGACGAGTGCCATGTTTGTCGGCGTTTTTATCAACCACAGCTACTGGGTTGTCGATGGAAATATTTACTTGGGGAATGATGAAAGGTTCTGTTTCTCCCTGCTGTTTAGCTAAGAGAACTTCGTTTTCATAGTTTAGCAATACATCTCCTTGATTCTGCTTGTAAAATACGTCAGATGCTTCGCGAGCATCTTTGGGAAGAATCGGCACATTTCGATAAACTTGGCCGACAAAGTTACGAGCTGCCTGTTCGTTTCCGCCGTTTTGAGTTACAGAACCCCACAATGCTAAGAAGTTCCAACGAGCGACGCCAGAAGTTTTGGGATTAGCAGTAATCACCTTGACGCCACTTTTGGCTAGGTCTGACCAATTTTGTATTCGTTTGGGATTTCCAGGTCGCGTCACCAAAGCGACCACAGATTTGCTGGCAATACCGCCATTCGGTACTTCTCGCTCCCATCCGGGTTGGATCAGACCTGCTTGTTGAATGCGGTTTACATCAAAAGCAAGCGCCAGGTGTACTATATCGGCTTCCAAACCATCAATTACAGCACGGGTTTGCGAACCGGAACCGCCGTAACTTTGGTTGAATCTGACATTTTGGTTATGTTCTCGTTTCCACTTAGCGGTAAAGCCGGGAATAATTCGATCGTAGGCAGCTTTGGTAACAGCAAATGATACCAAAGTTAGTTCCACATCTTTCGGTTGCTGACTCCTGGCTGGCTGAGGAATTAACCAACTCAAACCCAAACCAACGGCAAAAAGTAAAATAAAAGTCCTGAAAAGCGAAGATTTGAGCAAGTTGGCTGACTTATCAAAAATAGCTGGCGAACCAGTTCTTTTTCGTAAGCGCAGCAATGCCCACTTTTTTAGACGGGTATACTGCATTGATTGTAATTCCTCCTGTTTTTATTTCTGCTCAATCGTGTTTTCAGCAATGCAAAACCATTGCTGCATCAAGAAAATTCGTGCAACATCAACAATCCCCTCTAAAAGACTGGCTATTTTTTGGCGATCGAACCAATCAATAGGGAATTTTATCTGCGCCAAGTATCAGCACCAGATTTTACTTCTTTATAATCTACGGTAAACCAGTGGGAATACAGTAGTTATTGATTACTCAGTATAGTTGCACAAACAATTGCAAAAAGCAAGCCCTTATTTGAGGGACACGAAGCGATCGCATTTAGTTGATGATTTTTATTTTTGTTACAAAGTATATAAACTTATGTAAAGATAAATTAACTTAAGGGATCTTTACATCACTCTTTAAGTTATAAAATTTTGTCGGGGGTTGCTTTCTAGTCATCGACGCGATAAATTAGTACATAAATGTATAAATTACTTATAAAAAATCTAATTTAGAGTTGCTGACGAGTCGGAATTTTAATCAAAAACTCAGTACCCTCTCCTTTTGATGACCTGCATTCTAATAACCCTTTGTGCTTATCAACTACAATAGAGTAGGCTATTGCCAATCCTAACCCAGTGCCTTTATCGACTGGCTTGGTGGTAAAAAAGGGATTAAATATTTGTTGCACAACCTCTGGAGTCATTCCCGCGCCGTTGTCAGATATTGCAATTTCTACCCAATTTTCATCTAATAGCTTGGTGCGTATGCTAATTTGTCCTTTTCCCAAAATTAATGATGTTTCGCTAATGGTTAATTCTTCTATAGCATCAATGGCGTTAGTTATAAGATTGAAAAATACTTGATTTAATTCGGCTGTGTAACACTCTACAAGAGGCAAAATGCCATATTCCTTAATTACTTTAATTTTTGACCGATCGTCAGCGTAAATGTTGTCTGAAGTTTCTCCAGATAACCTGTGTTCCAAAAGTAAAAGTGCGTTATCAATATCTGCATGAATATCAACCTGTTTTATTTCGGCTTCGTCGAGCCGAGAAAAACTCTTGAGGCTAACCACAAGGTCGCGAATTCGAGATGCCCCTACTTTCATAGAATCTAAGCTTTTGGGAATATCTGTTTTAAGAAATTCCCAATCCATGTTTTCGATGGCTAAGTTAATCTCTTGTTCTGGCTGAGGGTAATATTTTTGATAAAGATGGATTAGTTCAAGCAGGTCATTGAAGCTGTTTTTGGTATAATCGAGGTTGCCGCTGATAAAAGTAATCGGGTTGTTGATGGCGTGAGCGATTCCTGCCACCATTTGGCCAAGAGACGACATTTTTTCGCTTTGCACCAGTTGAGCCTGAGTTTGTTGCAAATCTTGCAAAGTCTGACTGAGTTGCTGATTCGCTTCGCTCAATTGCTGCTGGTATTGATATACTCGCAATCCCGCTCGTACCCGCGCCAACAATTCATTTGGCTCAATGGGTTTGGAGACAAAATCATCTGCGCCTGCATCTAAACCTAGCACACGATCGGCTATAGAATCCCGTGCAGTCAACAAAATAAAAAATGTGCTGGTTAATTCGGGTGTTGCCTTAACGCGACGGCAAACTTCTACTCCGTCCATCAGTGGCATCATCCAATCGCAAAGTATTAATGCCGGACGTATCTTAACTGCCTGTTCCAGTCCTTCTTCACCGTTTTTAGCGACAGTAACTTCATAACCTTCTAGTTGGAGGTCTCTTTTCAGGAGTAAACGAGTGGCCGAATCATCTTCAACTACAAGTATTTTGGACATGAGAATCCTTTATCCGGCAGCTATGAACCATGAGTCTTTAGCCATTATCTATGACCGATTCCCAATTAGCAATGAAGGTTTTGACACGCTCTAAAATATTTTCCATCTCTGTTATAATCAGATCTGCTCCATCTAGCTGGTTTAATTCCGCTTGTTTTTGTAAGGTGAGTGCAAGATCCGGCATAAATCTAATAGCTACGGTAGCGCTTCCGCCTTTGATCTGATGAGCTCGGCGAGCGAGGGTCTGAGCATCTCCTGAAAGCAAAGCTTGTTTGGCTTCTTCTATGTAAGTGGGAGCATCCTCCATAAAAGCTTGCAGTAATTCGAGTTGGAATTCCGAGCTGCCTCTGGTGATTTCCTTGAGACGCTCGCGATCGATAATTTCTTCAGAAAAACTTGGCATGGGCAATTCTGGACGAATGCGATTATCTACTGGAGGTTGAAGTTGAGAATTTGTGTTTTCTCCCGATACTTTTTTATCCACAATCTTTCTGCCTTTGTCGTACTTGTGCATCCATCGTTCTATAGCCGCTGACAATTGCTCCATAGAAACGGGTTTGGTGAGGTAGTCATCCATACCTGCTGCCAGACACTTTTCGCGATCTTCTTTCATCGCGTGAGCAGTCAAGGCAATAATTACAATGTGCCGATCGTCACCTGACTGGGTGCGAATTCTCTTTGTTGTTTCATAGCCATCCAGCATCGGCATTTGACAATCCATTAATACTAAATCGTAGGCGATAGATGCCATTCGATCGAGTGCTTCTTGACCATTTGCAGTGCAATCAGCCTCATAACCCAAGAATTTCAGTTGATTTAGCACCACTTTTTGGTTAATTGGGGTATCTTCCACCAACAATATTTTCAGCTTTTCTCTTGGCGATCGGTAATTAACAATCGGCGGTTGCTCAGGGGGAGCATTTCCCTCTCCCCTCCTCTCTATGTCTCCCTCGGTCTTATTCCTCTCCCTTTCTGGACTTATTTGGAAAGGCACTGCAAACCAGAATTCCGAACCCTTACCCAGCTCGCTCTTGACGCCTATTTCACCGCCCATCAACTCCACTAGCTGCTTGCAAATTGCCAAACCCAAACCAGTACCTCCATAAGCTCTTGTAGTGGAGCTATCTAGTTGAGAGAAGGATTGAAACAATTTTTTTTTGTTTTCAGGTGCGATGCCAATTCCCGTATCTCGGATAGCAAACAAAATGCAACATTCTGAATTGATAGTTTTTTCGCAATCTTCCCTAGTGATGCCTGATTTATTTTGATGATTCGTGACTGTAAGTACCACTTCTCCAAAGTCGGTGAACTTAATCGCATTTCCTACTAAATTTGTAATAATTTGGGTCAAGCGATGCGGGTCTCCTATTAATTTTTCGGGTAGATTGGGTGCGATGGCGGTACGCAATTCGAGCGCTTTGGCATGGCTCTGTATTTGCAGTATACTTACTATTTCTTCTATGCTTTTCTTCAAGTTAAATTCCTGCATTTCCAGGCGCATTTTCCCGACTTCCAACTTGGAGAAATCGAGCAGATCGTTAATCAGCGCTTGCTGGTGTTCCGCGCTTAATTTGAGCAACAACACGAATTCTTCCTGTTGCTTTGTGAGCGGCGTTTTCAAAAGTAAATCTGTCATTCCCAAAATGCCATTCATGGGAGTGCGGATTTCGTGACTCATGTTAGCTAAAAAAGCAGATTTCATCCGAGATGCTTGTAAAGCTGCTTCTCTGGCTTCTACCAATTCATTAATTATCTGAGTCACGATGACAATGCCACCAATGTGGCTTTTTCGATTTGTGATGTAAGATTTTGAGTTGTTAAATTTATTTTCCACCAATACTAAATCTGTTTGTGCGTACCAGGGCTGGACTGCCCAGCGCAGATAAAGTTTGTTGCCATCTTCTAACTCCAGAGCTTCTTCGGGCTTGGAAATTACCTCTCCTTGCAGCGCCTGGTAATAAATAGGTTTGAAAAGTTTTGCCAAATTTGGTAATACTTCATAATGGGATCGCCCGTTCAAGTTTTGCCCTTCGAGATTGTAATCCTTCAGCCATCGATCGCTGTAGGCGATGTACCGCATCTCCGTATCTAACATCGCCATTGCCACGGGTGCATGGGTAATAATTTGACGCAGTTGTTGGCGTTCTTGCTCCAAAGCCAATTCTACTTTTTTGCGTTCTACTATTTCAGCCTTAAGAGAGTTGAGCGTTTTTGATAACTCAGCAGTGCGTTCCTCAACGCGAATTTCTAATTCATCCAAAGCTTGGCACAAACTTTCTTGCGCCCACTTACGTTGAACTTCCGCAGCAGCTCGCGCCGCAAAAATTTTCATAATTCCTTTGGCGCTTTCTACATCCTGTAGAGGCTTGTCGTTGTTAATGCACAAAACGCCTATTACTTGTTGTAAAGAATCGAGCAGAGGCACTCCTAAATAGCAAACTGCACCCATAGCAACGACGCCCTTAGCTTGTGGGAACAGTTCTTGTGTACGCTCTGGGTAGAAAAACAGCTTTCCCTGTTTGATAACCGGTTCGCAAGGAGTACCGATTAAATCGTACTCGAAATTTTCTCCCAGTTTGTTATCTGCCCAGCAAGCAAGAGTCTGCAATTTATCGGGCTGGTTCCTCACAGTTTGTGCTATAAAAGCGTAGCGAACGCCCAACGCTGCTGCCAGATGGCTTACAACAGCTGAAAAGAATTCTTCACCCGTTACAGAAGCTGTTGCTACTACAACATTGTGTAGAACTTCTTCTGCTCGCTGACGCTCGGCTATTTCTTTTTCCAGTTCCCGATTAATTTTTTCTAGTTGCTCTGGAGTTTTCAGCGCCAGGAAGTGGGGCAACAGGGTTACCATTTGCCCCGCTGTGAAGCAGGAAACCAAGCCAGTCAGTGCTTTTTCCAAACCCGATAGCCAGTAAGCTGGATGCCAAAGCGTCCAAATTTCCAGTAAGTGACCTGTGCCGCAGAGGATAATGAAGGCTCCGAATAGGGCAAATATTCCTGAAAAGGGAATATCTTGCCGCTTGCAGATAAAATATATTAGCATCGCCGGAATAGAGAAATACGCAGACGCGATCGCTAAATCTGAAACTATGTGCAGCCAAACCAGCGGAGTTTGCCACAGGTAGCAGTGACCGTGAGGTATATACTGAGTTGGGGATAGTAATTGTTGCAAAAGTTCCCACATTTTTTTAAATTCAAAATCCAAAATCCAAAATTCAAAATCCAAAATCCAAAATCCAAAATCCCTACTTATGAGCTATTAGCTACGAAATTTTTTACATTCTCAAAAATCCTTTCTAATTCTGCGATCGCTTCATCTGCACCCTCTAGATTATTTAATTTTGCCTGACTTTCAAGTCGATCGGCAATATCGGGCATCAATCGAATCGCAACTGTAGCGCTCCCGCCTTTGATTTGGTGAGCGCGACGTGCGAGAGTGTCGCAATCTCCTGACAAGATGGCTTGTTTGGCCTCTTGGATATACATTTCCCCATCTTCCACAAAAGCTTGCAGAAGTTCTGCTTGAAACTCTACATCACCCTTACAAATTTGGTGCAGGCGTTCAATATCTATAATGTCTACCGATGAGGCGACTGTAGTAAGATCGGCAATTGAATTTTTGGGGCTATCTTTACCTTTTGCAGTACTAAAATTTCCCGATGTAATGCTTTCAGAGATGTCAGATTCCATTTCGATCTTTTGGTTTTTTATTTGTAATTGGGATACCCAGCGTTCTAAAACTGTTTGGAGTTGGTTAAGATCGATCGGTTTGCTGATGTAGTCATCCATGCCAGCAGCCAGACATTTTTCCCGTTCTCCGACTAAAGCATTTGCTGTCATAGCAACGATCTTATGACGAGTACCATAGAGACGACGCAACCTTCTTGTTGCTTCATAGCCATCCATCACCGGCATTTGACAATCCATTAATACGATGTCGTAATCCTGTGATGCCAAAATATCTATTGCCTCTTGACCGTTATTGACACAATCTGCCTGGTAGCCCAAAACTTTCAGTTGATTCAAACCGACTTTTTGGTTAACCGGAGTATCCTCAACTAAGAGAATTTTAAAATTTTGTGTTGGAGTGGGAGAGGAGTGAGGGGTGAGGGGAAGAGGAGGAATTTTGACTTTTGACTTTTGACTTTTGACTCTGCCGTTCTCCCTGTTCGCCGCATTCAGCAAACTGTCAAACAAACGGGTAGCTTTCACAGGTTTAGTTAAATAGTCAGCTAAACCCTCCTCAACCAAATCTTTAATCTTTTCACGCTGTTTCGCCTGGGTGAGGAGAACCCATTTCGTTTGCTGCATTAATGGTTCTGAGGTAATCGTGCGTTGCAGTGTTTTGTCGCTTAATTCCTCAAGCTGCATATCGACGAGAGCGATATCGTAGGGACGATTTTCAGCGGTGGCATTTCGCACAGCGATCATTGCCATCCAAGTGCGATCGGTTTCGCTTACCTCCATACCCCACCAAGTTGCGAGAGAACGCACTATTTTTCGCACGGTAGGTCTATTGCTGACCACGAGCATTTTTAGCCCGGAAAGCGAAGTAACTTCTGGCGTGGGTGAAGAAGGTGAAATTGGTGGCGTTAAAGGGAGAGTAAACCAAAAAGTTGAGCCGACTCCGAAAGTACTTTCTACGCCAATTTCTCCTCCCATCAATTCCACCAGCTGCTTGCAAATTGCCAGACCCAAACCGGTACCTCCGTATTCGCGGGTAGTAGAATCATCGACTTGGGAAAAAGATTGAAACAGCTTTTTCTTACCTTCTGGGCTGATACCAATACCCGTATCGCGCACAGAAAATAGGAGACTTAAGGGAGGAGTGAGGGATGGGGGGAGTGGGGGAGGGAAGACAGAAGAGGAAGAATTTTGACTTTTGACTTTTGACTTTTGACTTTCCTGCTCTCCGTGGGTGGGGTTTCCCGCAATGGTAACTTCAATTACCACTTCTCCTTTATCGGTGAATTTGATGGCATTGCCCACCAAATTCATGAGGATTTGGCGCAGACGGGCGGGATCTCCGTTGATTTGTCTGTTGACGTTGCGATCGACTAATCCAGCTAATTCCAGTCCCTTATTTTCTGCGGAGGGCGCGAGCAAATCCAGCACTTCTTCCAGACAAACATTTAAGTCAAAATCCACCTTCTCCAGTCGCATTTCTCCAGCTTCGAGTTTGGAGAAGTCGAGAATATCGTTGATCAGAGTCAGCAGAGTTTGAGCGCTGATTCTGAGAGTTTGTACAAAGTCCCGCTGTTCGGCAGTTAGCTCGGTTTTCAGAAGTAAGTCGGTCATCCCCACCACGCCATTCATGGGAGTGCGGATTTCGTGACTCATATTGGCGAGGAACAAGGACTTCATACGGGAAGCTTGCAATGCTTCCTCTCGCGCTTGTTGCGATCGCTCGAACAAAGTCGATTGCTGGATGGCGATCGCCAGCTGTACGCTCAGCTGTCGTAAAAGCTCTGTTTCCGCTTCAGTCCAAGTCCTTGCACCCTGACATTCGTGGGCGATCAGCAATCCCCATAATTGTGCCTGGGGTGTAGGGCATTGGGGATAGAGGTCGCTTTCCGATGCCTCATTACCTGCTTCCAGTATTCCCCCATCTTGGATGATAATCGGAACTATTAAGTTAGCTCTGACTTGAAATTGTTCTAATAGGGCGATGTGGCAATCTTTTAAATCACCGCCATAAATATCATCAATTGCTCGAATTCGACCTTGACCGTACAGAGCGAAATAAGAATTATTAAAGCACCGATCTTGAATTTCTCTCCCCAAAAGCGATATCCAAGGCTCGTTAACGGATTCAACAATTATATAGCCTGAGCAGTCTGGGCGGAAGCGGTAAATAACGACGCGATCGGTCGAGAGTAATTGCCGCACTTCTTCTGTAGTGGTGCTGAGTGTTTGAGTGAGATTGAGAGAGGAGCGCACCCGATGGGCGATCGAGGAAACCAACCGCTCCCGCAAAAACAGTTGCCCCAGGCGCTGTTCCGATTGTCGCAAAGAGCGTTCTACTTGCTTGCTAGTGCTAATGTCGCGCACTACTGCCGCCAGACAGATCGGTTCTTTAGTTTTCGGATCTTTAACAAGAAAAACATTCATCAAAACATCAATGATTTTACCGTTGCGGAAGTGTTGTAGTTGTGTTTCTCCTTGCCAGCGTCCTTCGCTGAGTGCAGTTGCTAAAATTGTTTGACTAAATTCCTGGTGTAGTGCTTGGGGAACATAATCCAATATATTGGTAGAAAAAACTGCCGACAAATCTTTTAAACCCACGAGTCGGCGTCCGGCTTCGTTGAGAAAGCAAATTTTGCCATCTAAAGATGCTTGGGAAATGAAGTCGCTGCTGTTTTCGATCAGAGAAACAAATTTTTGGCGTTCTTCTTCTGCTTGTTTGCGTTCGGTGATATCGCGGATCACACCCACATAACAACCCACATTCCCGGTATGATTGAGGACGGCGAAAGCGGAAGCATCGATTTCGACTATTTTGCCGTCTTTAGTGTGGCAAGTAATTTCACCGCGAAACTTGCCGATGGCGGCTAAACTTTCCGCAACAAGTACAAAATCCTCTTTGCCTATGAGTTGAGGTGTCTGTCCTTTTAGTTCGGCGTCGCTGTATCCAAACAGCTCTTGATGGGCGGCATTTTGTTCCAGGTAAAAACCGTCAGGGTCAATGATACCGATCGCATCGGTGGAGTTCAAAAATATCTCTTGGTAGAGCCGCAGTTTTTCCTCTGCCTGTTTGCGATGAGTAATATCTCTGTGCGTTCCCGTCATCCGCAGGGGCTGACCGATTTCATCCCGTTCTGTGACTTTCCCGTGGGATAGAATCCACTTCCACGTTCCCTGCTTCGATAGCATCCGAAATTCGATTTCGTAGACGGGAGTCGCGCCGACCAGATGGGCGTTTTTGCTCTCCTCAACTCTGGGTAGGTCTTCTGGATGTACTAAGCGCAGGAAAGATTCGTAATTATTCTCGATTTCCTCGACTTCGTACCCCAGCATTTTCTTCCACTGCGGGTCGAAATAGCTATCTTTTGTGTTAACGTGCCAATCCCACAATCCCAAGGCGCTGCCTTCCATCGCCAGCTGCAATCGCTCATTGCTCACCTGCAAAGCTTCCGAGGCTCGTTTGCGCTCAATTCCCAAGGCGACTTGGCTGGCGATCGACTCTAAGGTATCGAGTATATTTGCCTTGAGAGAGGTGCGGGCAAAGATGGCCATGACGCCGACTACCCGGTCTTCGACAATTAACGGATAACCTGCAAAGGCTTCCATTCCTTCTTGCCGCGCCCACTCCGGGTTGCTAATCCTGGGATCGTTGTGCAGGTCATTCGTCATGTAGGGCTTCTTTTCGGCAGCAATTAAACCAATCTTGAAGCTGCCCACGGGTATGCGAGCGTGACCGCCGTCGATGTGGGTGTAGATTCCGGCAGAAGCTTGCAATTGCAGTATGTTTGGATTTAATTCGATCGTCCAAATGCGGGCAAAGGCAGCATTCAGGTGTTCTACCAATGCCTCGCAGCAACGACGCAGCATCGCTCCCAAGTCGCCCGCCCCCGTTAGCGCCAAGCCGATATCAGACCTTAATGCCGACTGTTTGGCTCTTTCGGCTAATTCTTGTTCTACCCGCTTTCTCTCGGTGATGTCAGTGGCTGTGCCGAGAATCTGCTTGACTTTGCCGTCGGGAGTTCTGGCAAAGGGGGTTTCCCGACCCATGAAAGTCCGCCATTCTCCTTTGGCATCCCTGACTCGATATTCTATTTCGAGGATGTCTCCATCAGAAGCAGTCTCCCACTGCTTTACGTACTTTGAGAATACCGCCCAGTCTTCGGGGTGAATAATATTTGGCAAAAGCGCCTCACCCATGATTTTAATTTCTTCTGGGGTATAGCCCAGCACAGCGGCAAGTTCGCGATTTGTATAAATGTTGCGCTGTTCGATCCGATCGTAAATGTACCAAAGATTGGGGGTAGCTTCGGCTATTCGTTGAATAAAACGCTGGCTCTCCCGCAGGGCTTCTTCTGCTTGCTTGCGTTCGGTGATGTCGCGGATAATACAAAGTCGCTCGCCTCCTTCCAGCAGGGTGACGGTGACTTCTTGAGGAAATGTTGTGCCATCTCTTCGCAGACCTCTTGCTTCTGTGCGACAGCAACCTTGTTGCAAAAAGCTGGGATATATTTCTTTGGTAAATCTTTGCAGTTCGGCTTCGTCGTAGAGTACTTGCCAGCTTTTTCCCAATAGTTCTTCGGTTCTGTCGTAGCCGAAGATTTTGAGCTGAGCGTCGTTTAAATAGATATACTCTCCGTTAGAGTTGAGGATGGCGATGCCATCGCTGGCAGCTGCGATCGCCGCTGCTTGCTGTTTGAGGGCTGCTTCTGCCCGTTTGCGATCGCTGATGTCTAAGAATACGGCAATCAGGCGATCGAGCGATCCGGCTTCGTTTTTAATGCAGCTTACCGAAACTCTGGTGTAAACTATATTGCCATCTTTGCGAAGCAAGCGTGTGTCTAAAACGCAGTCATCGATCTCTCCTGTCAAGACTTTCAATAACTGTTGCCAGTTAGCGTCTCTGTCTAAGGGATGAATCAATTCCAGCCAACTATGACGCAAAAGTTCGTCGCTAGGATATCCCAGCATTTTGCACAAGGCGTCGTTGGCTTCTATCCAATACAACTCTTTTTGCGAAGAGATAAAGGGTGTGGGGGAGTGGGGGAGTGGGGGATGGGGGGAGTGGGGGAGCGGGGGAGCGGGGGAAATATTATCCACATTTTCTACTTTTCTGGGGTATTCTGCGGTTATGCTGCTCTCCCGCTCCCCCGCTCTCCCGCTTCCCTCTTCGCACAAGGGTGCATAAATAGCAATCCCAACGAGGGAATTCTCGAAATACCCCCGCAATCTGGCTTCGCTAGAACGCAGTGCCAACATCGCGCTTTTTTGCTCTGTGATATCCTTGAGCGTTCCCGTGCGCGAACAAATACTTCCGTCTGGGGCAAAGCTGAGACGTTCGTCGATATCGACGTAGCGAAATCCACCCGATTTAGTTCGCAGCCGAATTTCATAGCGGCTGCCGTCTTTATTTGTTTTACAATTACTGCTAGCGTCAGCTTGTTTTTCTTGATATAATGGAATATCATCTAAATGAACATAACTTAAAAACGGTGTTTGTAAAGTTTCTTCTGCCGAAAAGCCAGTAATTTCTGTCCAAGCTGGGTTAATGAATGTCCAGTTGCCGTCGGCATCTGTTTGGAAAATTACTTCTTTAACATTATTGACTACAAAGCGATATTTTTCTTCGCTCTGGTGCAAAATTTCTTGGCTGTGTTGCCGTTCGATCGCGTAACGCAAAGAGCGAATTAATAGTTCGCTATCAATTTTTCTTTTTACTAAATAATCTTGTGCGCCTACCGATATTAACTGAAGTGCCAGTTCTTCATCCGCACGAGACGTTAGCACTACAATAGGTATATTTTGATTTTCTTGTTTGAGCTTAATTACAGTTTCAAATCCTTGGCTGTCTGGCAGTGAAAGGTCTAGCAAAATCGCATCAAATTTTTCTTGACTTAAAGTTTCTCGTGCCTCTGACAGTCGCTCTACGCGCTGGAGGATAATCGCTCGCCCCCAACTGGTCTCCAATAGCAACTCTTCAATTAGTTCTGCCTCATCAACATTGTCTTCAACCAGGAGAACTCTTAAGTTGCTATGGGCGATCGGTTCTTGAAAAGCTACGTGCATACTATTGTAAATGTTTTAATTTTAGTAAAAGCAAAACAGCTAAATTTATTTTTGAGCTGGCTAACTTTAAAGTTAGCAAATATAAAGCTAAAGCTTTCGCCTAGAAAAGCAGGTTCCCAAAGCTCAACCAGGTTATTTACCAGGCTCGATGCTTGTAGCTCCCGTCTTGTCTGGCTTAGATATCGATTGCTTTATTGCCATAAGTTAATTAATATATTTGGTATAGTTATAAATTATATCATAAAAACTTATTATTGTAAATAATCATTACGGAAAATTTATAAATTTTCTAGATATGCTATAATTATATGTTTGAGTAATTAAAAACGTCCTCACTAACAAAAGCAATTATTATATTACCTGCTTTTGCATTGTTATTATATTTGTCATACGCGGGCAATTTGTTTATTGCTCATAGAAATAGCTATTAACCATTAAAAATTCCCCCACCAACAGAGCCGTCGATCGGGGAATTTTTTTAAACAGAACTGAGATCGGTATGTGGTGGAGGCGTGACAATTTCAAACCAATAATGACATAAAGCCTTCATAACGTTCACCAATTCTTTAAAAGTCAGTGGTTTGACAATAAAAGAGTTCGCGCCCAACTTATAGCAATCTAAGATATCTTCCTCCCGTTTTGAAGTAGTGATAACCACAATAGGAATGTGCTTCAAATTAGAGTTAGACTTAATTTGTGCCAGCGCTTCTTTTCCATTTAAACACGGCATATTCAAATCGAGTAAAATCAGGTTTGGGCGCGGCGAACTGGTAGGGTCGCTGTATTGCCCGCGACGGTACAAATAATCCAGCAGTTCCGAACCATCTTGTAATACGTAAAGATTGATAGCTAAGGGAACTTCTGCTAGCGCCTCTGACATTAGGTAACAAGCGTTTTCATCATCGTCAGCTATCAAAATAGTGAATGTTTTGGTATTGATATATGATTTATCATTGCTTACGGCTGTTTTCAAATATGGTGAAATTACAGAGGTAATCAACGGATTTGTCATAAAAGTATGGGTCTCAATAGCGATCGCCTGACAGATTTTTGTTAAAAATGGTAAAGTAAAAGGTTGACCCTTGACCGAGTGCAGATTCTACCCAGATGCGACCGCCATGACGTTGCACAATTTTTTGACAAATTGCTAAACCAATGCCAGTCCCAGAGTATTCTTTTTGCGTGTGCAAGCGCTGAAAAATTTGAAAGATGCGCTCGCGGTACTTGGGGTCAATCCCAATTCCATTATCGCGGATCGCAAAAAGCCACGCACCTTCTTGAAAAGAAACGTTAACGGAAACGATTGGAGGTTCCTCATTACGGCGGTACTTAATGGCATTACCGATTAAGTTTTGCAACAGTTGCACCATTTGAGAGCGATCGGCCATTACTGCTGGCAGTTCGCTTTTTGTAACAATTGCATTACTTTTGCGAATACTGGCCTGAAGATTAGCGCAAACTTCCTCAAACACCAGATTGCAGTCAACTAGCGCAAAAGCTTTGTGACTCCTGCCAACTCGCGAATACAAAAGTAAGTCATCGATGAGCCGCTGCATTCGCTTAGCACCCGATACAATTTTATTTATATAGTTATTAGCCTTATCGTCAAGTTTATCTTCATAGCGTTCTTCTAAGAGCTGAGCGTAGCTGGCGATCGTTCCTAAAGGCGCTTGCAAATCGTGGGAAGCAACATAGGCAAACTGTTCCAGTTCGGCATTAGAACGAGCCAATTCTTGAGCGTAGCGAGTTTGCTTTTCCAGTAATTGAGCTTGATACAAAGCTATGCTTAACCGCTCCGCTAATTGTTGTAAAAGTTCAATTTCCAGTTGCGCCCATTCTCTCATTTCGTTACATTGCTGAACGCACAGCAAACCCCATAATTTTTGAGGGGACGAAGGGGAAATAGGGAGAGGGGGAGAAGATTTTAATTTGCTATTCCCGTTTTCCGATTCTCCAATGACGAGAATTGGCACGATTAAGTTGGAACGAATCTGATGCTGCTGCATAAATTCCACATAGCAAGGAGTGCAGCCAAGGTTATCAATTTCGGAACAAAAGCGGATTTGTCCTTGGTAGTATTTTTCTAAATATTGAGCGGGCAAACACCGATCTTCTACAACTAATCCCAGCAAGCTGGTAAAGTTAGCAACAGTAGCTTCGCTGACAATTTTGCCTCCCCCTTCTGGCAGCAGGCGAAAGAACAAAACGCGATCGGCATTCAGGGTGTTCTTTACTTCAGTAACCGTGTTGTGGAGAATTTCCTCTATTTGCAAAGATTCGCGGATTTTAAGAGTTAGAGATGCGATTAATTGCTGGTGCTGGACTTGACGGAGTTTTTCTGCTTCTGCTTGTTTTTCTTCCGTGATATCTACCGCACTGCCTTGCAATTTAACAATTTTTCCGGTGGAATCTCGAATCGGGATTAAAGTAGTTCGCCAAATCCGAGTTCCTCCTGGCAATGCTAGCGTTTCTTCGTATTTAATCGGAACGCCAGCACTAAGACAGGCGCGGTAGCGTTCCGTAACGTGGGCGGCGACTTCGGGTGAGAGGACTTCTGTTGGTGTCTTGCCTGCAATTTCCCCACCAGAAATACCCGTTGCCCGTTCGTGAATTGGGTTCATAGTTTGATAGACAAACTGACCGTCGGGCAGAACGTTAATGAGAAAAATGCTTTCGGCTGAATGGTTAAAAATGCCAGCATAAAGTGCCTCTGAAGCTCGCAGTTCTTCTTGTGCTTGCTGCCTAGCCCAGTAGCTGTAGATCATCTCGCCAACAACTCGCAGCAGTTGCACATCTTCATCCGACCAATCTTTGCGGTTTTCTCGATACGTTTCAAATCCAATCGTTCCCCAGAGTTGACCGGATGCCGTGTTGACGGGAACGGCTAGTACAGAACGGATACCCAGGGACTTGAGCAGGTTTTTTTCAATTTCTGCTGTTGTTGGCATTGCTTCCACATCGCTAATCACAGCATTTTCATTTTTCCGATATTTTTCGACCCACCAAGGAAATAAACTGGTGTCTACATTTTGAAAATGTTGGATTTGGGGTTGAGTTTGACTGTCGCACCATTCATGAGTCATATAAGCAAAGGTGCTGTTTTCTCGGAAGCGGGTAAGATAGGCGCGATTTGTGCCTACCGCTAGTCCTAATATTGCCAGAACTCGATCGATATCTGCGGCTTCGTTGGTGGCAAATTCTCTGGATACTGCGGCCAAGGCTGTTTCTAAAGTTAGGCGATATTGCAGTTGTTTTTCGGCGAGTTTGCGCTCTTGGATATCCTCGATCGCGGCCATAATGTAACTGATAGCACCGTCAGAGTCCAGTACTACTGATAATGTGAGTTTTCCCCATTGCAGGCGACCGTCTTTGCGGATGTAGCGCTTTTCGATCGAGTAATGTTGAATTTCGCCAGCTAATAGCTGACGGTAATATCTCAGGTCTAGTTCTAAGTCTTCTGGGTAGGTAATTTCTTGGAAAGTTAGCGTCAGGAGCTCTGACTCAGAGTATCCCAAAAAGTCGCAATATCGTTGGTTAACTTTGAGAAGCTGACCGGATAGTGAGGATACAACAATTCCCACCGCAGCTTGCTCGAAAATAGCTCGGAAGCGTGCTTCGCTTTCTCTTAATGCTTCTTGTGCTTGTTTGCGCTGGGTAATGTCGCTGGCAATTCCCGCCAAGCGGTAAATTTCTCCGGCGGAGTTTCTGACGGGAAAAGTGCGATCGAGTACCCAAACAATTGAGCCATCAGGACGAATAACGCGATATTCTTGCTCGACTGCTTCCCCCTGGAACAGACGTTCCCAAGCATTGCGAATTTGGTCTCGGTCTTCTGGATGAACAGCATCTAACCAGCTAATTCTTCGTTCGTAGGCACTTTGGCAACTGCGACCCCAAATTTCTTCATAAGCGGGACTGACGTAGAGAAGCTGGGTGATTTCTGCATCTCCTATCCAGAAACATTCGCGAATGCTGCTAGCCATCTGGTCAAATCTCGATTTGCTTTCTAAAAGATCTGCTTCTATTTGTCGGCGTTCGCGAATTTCTTGCTCTAATAATTCATTTTTTTCTTGTAGCTGTCGAGTCATCGCTCGCAGTTTTAAATGTATATTAATCCGCGCTAAAATTTCTTCATTTACAAATGGTTTTGTCAGATAATCTACTGCACCCAATGTCAATACTTTGACTTCATCTACCTTATCGGAAAGACCCGTCATAAAAATTACTGGAATGTCTCGGCTTTCCGGTTTATTTTTTAAACATTGGAAGGTTTCAAGCCCGTCCATTCCCGGCATCATTACATCTAACAAAATCAAATCGGGTAAGATTGTTTCCATCTGTTTTAAAGCAGTTTCGCCCGATTCGGCAATTAAAATTTCAAACCCTTGTGCTTGCAAAAAAATGCACAGGAATTGCAGGTTATTTGGCCAATCGTCAACTATTAAAATTTTTGGTTTTCCGGTTAATTCCATAAATAGTATTTTTGGATAAATATTATAGGGAACTTGATGGCTGTTAAAAAAAATACCACCTTTTTCTTCAAGATCCGCTTTGCGCTTCAAGTGACTTGGTAATTAGTTTCCAAACAGGTGACAAGTAAAGCTTGACATTTTGACTAAATTGTGGTATTATTATCAGATTATAATAGAGTTAAGGCACAAAATATTGCTGCTATTTTATACTAAAAAGTTTTGGGTACTTGTTTTGGAAGCCGAAAATCGAAACACAGCATTTTTTCTGCATTCTGCAATAGCAGTTCGTTAGCAGAAACGACGCTAAAATTTCAGATATAAGTGAAGAAGAGGGCGATATGCTGGCTTCGTTAGCAAAAAATAACTTTTCTAAATAATTTTTGACTTATTAAAATTTAGGTAAAAACAACTAGAAGCGCTATTTTCATAACTGTTATAATTTATTGAAATATTATTTGTGAAAAGTTAAGGATAAGTTATGAGCGGGTTGTTATGAAGTGGCTGCCAGATAAGACGGTAAATGCCAATATTTTAATAGTTGATGATACCCTTCACAACTTGCGTCTGTTGTCAAATATATTAAGCGATCGCGGCTATAAAGTGCGATGCGTACCCAAGGGAACGATGGCTCTGGCGACAGCGCGTTTATCTCCGCCAGACTTGATATTGCTAGATATTATGATGCCAGAAATGGATGGCTACGAAGTCTGCGAACAGCTAAAAACAGACGCGCTGACTTCCGATATACCGGTTATTTTCATCAGTGCTTTACACGAAGCGCTAGATAAAGTCAAAGCCTTTGCCATTGGCGGAGTAGACTATATCACCAAACCGTTTCAAGTAGAAGAGGTTTTGGCTAGGGTTGAAAATCAATTGCGCTTGCAGAAGCTGCAAAAACAACTGGCAGAGCAAAATGCCTTGTTACAGGAAGAAATTCGGGTGCGGCGCGAGGCGGAAATGGCTTTGCGGCTGCAATTAAAGCGGGAACAGCTGGTGGGAGCGATACTGGAACGCATTCGTTCCTCTCTCAATTTAGAGGAAGTGCTGACAGTGGCAGTTAGGGAAGTGCGATCGTTTTTGTCAACCGATCGCATCATCATTTACCGTTTTAACCCCGACTGGAACGGAGTAGTAGTTGTCGAGTCGGTAGCGTCAGGGTGGACATCCACTTTGGGAATTGAGATTGGGGACGAATGCTTTATCAAAACCTATATTCCCCTTTACCAGCAAGGACGCATTCGAGCGCTTCCAGATATTATCGGATCAGATTTGCAGCAGTGTCACAAAAATCTGCTCGGTAGATTCGAGGTGAAAGCTAGCTTAGTAGTCCCCATCTTGTATGGAGAAGAAACGAGCGAAAATGCCAATTCATTAATTCCCAATCAGTTATGGGGACTGCTAATTGCCCATCATTGCCAAGGAGAAAGAGAGTGGCACTCATCAGAGATAGAATCTCTCAAACAACTGTGCCTGCAATTGGCGATCGCCATCAAGCAATGCACCCTCTTTGAACAAGCTAAAACAGAAATTGCCGAACGCAAACAAGCAGAGGAAAAGCTGCGACAGAGCGAACAGCGTTTTCGCGATGTCTCCGAAGCAGTGGGCGAATATCTATGGGAAGTAGACGCTAACAACACCTACAGCTTCGTTACCGACAGAGTGAAATCGGTTAAAGGATATGCACCTTCCGAATTAATCGGACACAAGCCGATCGAATTCATCTGTCAAGAAGATATTGAAAAAGTTAGAAATATATTCAGCGATGCCTTTAGCAAAAAATGCACCTTTAAACTACAACATCGCAATATCACTCCCTCTGGTGAAATTGTTTGGGAAGAAGTCGTTGGCATTCCACTTTTCGACAATCAAGGTAATATAGTCGGTTTTCGCGGCACCGGACTAAATATTACAGAACGCAAGCAAGCAGAAGAAGCACTGCAAAAAGCGAAAGAAGCTGCCGATGCAGCAAATCGCGCCAAGAGCGAATTCCTCGCCAACATGAGCCACGAACTGCGAACGCCGCTTAATGCCATCTTGGGATTTACTCAAATAATGAACCGCGATTCATCCCTTCACCAAGAGCAGCGGGAGCATCTGAGAATCATCAATCGCAGCGGCGAGCATTTGCTGTCACTGATTAACGACATTCTAGATATGTCCAAAATTGAAGCTGGCAGAACAACCTTTAATGAAAAGACCTTTGACTTAATTCATCTGCTAGAGAGCCTGGAAGAAATGTTGCGATTAAAAGCTTCTAGTAAAAGCTTAGATCTTCGCATTAAGTATACCCCAGATATTCCTCAGTACGTGCGAACTGACGAGGGTAAATTGCGCCAAGTTTTGATTAACCTGCTGGGAAATGCGATCAAATTCACTGAAGAAGGAAGCGTAACCCTGCGCGTCAGAGTGGGAGACTGTGAGAGTGGGAGAGTGGCAGATGCCCAACAACTTCTTTCTCCCCCTTATCTGCTCCCCACCTCAACTGGGCCTCACTTTTTCGACCTTTTGTTTGAAGTGGAAGACACTGGCCCTGGTATTGCCAAAGAAGAGATGCACAAGTTATTTCAAGCTTTCGGACAAACAGAAATCGGTAGACAATCTCAACAAGGAACTGGGTTGGGTTTAGCCATCAGCAAAAAATTCGTGCAACTGATGGGAGGAGATATCACCGTCAGCAGTAAAGTGGGTATAGGAACAAAATTTGCATTCAATATCCAGGTGCGTTTAGCTCGATCGCAGGAAGTAGAGACAGCCAAGGAATCCAGGAAGGTAATCGGTTTAGCGCCTCACCAACCTGAATATCGCATCTTGGTAGTCGAAGATGTCAAAGTCAGTCGCCTTCTATTGATCAAACTTCTGGCGTCGGTCGGCTTTTGCGTGTGCGAAGCTACCAACGGCAGCGAAGCAATTGCCCTATGGGAAAGTTGGAAACCCCACCTAATTTTTATGGATATGCTGATGCCGGTGATGGACGGATATGAGGCGACCAAACATATTAAAGAGCGAGCTAGCGGTCACCAAACCGCAATTATAGCTCTGACTACTAATGCCTTTGACGAACAGCGAAACTCTGTTTTGTCAGCAGGCTGCGATGATTTTATTCGCAAGCCTTTCCGAGAGCAGTTAATCTTTGACAAAATTGCTGATTATTTGGGGGTAAAGTATATCTACGAAAAGCGGTTGCCAGAGCAAAGGCAAAAAGCAGAAGCTCGAAAAGAAAGTTCATCTGACCATTTAGGAGGAGTTTATTCTCAGAGCGTTCATCTATCGTCTTTGCAAGAGATGTCTGGTGAATGGATTGCCGCTTTGCATCAAGCCGCAATAGAAGCAGATGACGAATTAATTTTAAATCTAGCCGAGCAAATTAACAATACAAATGCTGCCTTGTCAAAGTATATAAGCGATTTAGCGCATAGCTTCCAATTTGAAAATATTAATGCTCTTACAGAAAAAATAATCAAATATATAGGCTAGAATAGATGACTTCAGAACAAGGAAATCAAAGGGTATATAAGAAAATGAATAAGGATATAGCATCTACAATAAAAGGCAACATTCTACTTGTTGACGATACGCCGGATAATCTGCACCTTTTATCCAATTTGTTGAGCGCACAGGGTTATAAAGTTCGGTGCGTAACGAACGGACAAACGGCATTGAAGGCAGCTCGCGCTAAACTACCCGACTTGATTCTGCTCGATATCATGATGCCGCATATGAATGGCTACGAAGTTTGTCAAATCCTGAAATCCGATATGCAAACGAGAGACGTTCCGGTGATTTTTTTGAGTGCATTAGATGAAGTTTTAGACAAGGTAAAAGCCTTTACCGTTGGAGGTGTAGACTACATTACTAAGCCATTTCAGTTTCAAGAAGTTTTAATCCGCGTCGAAAATCAACTGGCTTTAAAAACGGCAGAAACAAAAGTTCGTCAACTGAACGCAGAACTTGAAATTAAGGTAAAAGAGCGTACCTGCGAACTGGAAGTGACGAATCAAGAACTTCAGCGGGAAATTGCCGAACGCAAGCTTCTAGAAAAGCAACTTTTGCACATGGCGCTGCACGATCCGCTGACTGGTTTGCCCAATCGCGCTTTGTTTATGGAGCGTTTGAAACAAGCTGTCATCCGCGCCAAGCAACAGCCAGAGTACCAATTTTCAGTGCTGTTTCTAGATTGCGATCGCTTTAAAATCGTCAATGATTCTCTCGGTCATTTGGTGGGAGATGAGTTGCTGACGGCAATTGCTAGCCGATTAAAATTATCTCTCAGTCCAGTTGATACTTTGGCCAGATTAGGTGGGGATGAATTCACTCTTCTTTTAGAAGAAATTAAAGATATTACCAGCGTTACACAGATTGCAGAGCGCATTCTTTGGGAATTATCTCGCCCGTTTTACCTAGATAAACGCGAAGTATTCATAACTGCTAGTATTGGCATTGTCCTGGGCAATGCTACCTACGATCAACCAGAACATTTGCTGCGAGATGCCGATACGGCAATGTATCGCGCTAAGGCATTCGGAAAAGCGCGGTATCACGTCTTCAATCCAGCCATGCACCAGGAAGCACTTCAGCTTTTACAGTTGGAAACTGACCTTCGCAGAGCGATCGAACGGCAAGAATTTGTCGTGTATTATCAGCCCATAGTCAGTCTTTGCGAAGGCAAAATTTCTGGCTTTGAAGCCCTCGTGCGCTGGCAGCATCCCACACGCGGTTTCGTTTCTCCCGCAGAGTTCATTCCCGTGGCAGAAGAAACCGGCTTGATTACTTTCATCGGTACTTGGGTAATGCGGGAAGCTTGTCAGCAGCTTCGCATTTGGCAAGAAGAAAAACTTTCTCAAGAATCCCTAACTATGAGCGTCAATCTTTCGGTGCGCGAGTTCTCTCAACCCAACTTGATCGAGCTGATTGATGATACTCTTAAAAAAACTCAACTGAGCCCTCAAAATTTAAAACTAGAAATTACTGAAAGTGCAATTATGGAAAAAGATGGGTCGGTCACGGCGATTCTCCAGCAACTTAGAAACCGTCAAATTCAGTTGAGTATTGATGATTTTGGCACCGGTTATTCTTCCCTCAGCTATTTGAATCGTCTTCCAGTTGATACCCTTAAGATTGACCGCTCCTTTATTAATCCTATAGATAAAAATTCTGAAAGTTTGGGTTTAGTTCCTGCTATTATCACTATTGCTCATTCGCTGGGTATGAGTGCGATCGCAGAAGGTGTCGAAACCCAACAACAGCTAGCCAAATTGAGGACATTAAACTGTGGCTTCGGTCAGGGATACTTGTTCTCGAAACCATTGGGAAGCAAATTAGCAGCAGACTTGCTCGCCTCATCTCCCCAGTATTGAAAGTCAATCATGAAGAGGTAGAGGGAAAAGGGAAAAGATTTATTCTCTCACTCTCCCACTATTCTCCCAGTGCTAGCCAAAAACCTCGCAATGCAAAGCGATCAAATCTTTGCCGGAATAGTGAAGTAAAAAGTTGTTCCCACTCCAGGTTGAGATTCTACCCAGATGCGTCCTCCATGACGTTCCACAATTTTCTTGCAGATGCTCATACCGATGCCATTACCTGGGTATTTTTTATAAGAGTGCAGGCGTTGAAAAACTTCAAAAATACGCTCAAAATGCTGAGTTTCTATGCCTATGCCATTGTCGCGAACTGCTACGATCCATTCGTCGTTTTTCTTTGCTTTGGCAGTAATCTCGACCTGCGGCGGAACTTCGGGGCGACAAAACTTGATGCTGTTGCTAATCAAGTTTTGGAAAACCTGCATCAGTTGCGTGCTAGAGCCCATTACTGTGGGCAAATCGGAATAGCTAATACTTGCACCGCTGGCGCAGATTTCTTCGTCCAGATTGGCTAGCACTTCTTCTAGTACGGTTTTGCAGTCAGTCGGTTTGAATTCTTCTGTACAGGTGCCTACCCTAGAATAATCTAGCAAGTCTTCAATTAGCTGTGTCATCCTCCATCCCGCATTCACAATATTTGCGATGTATTGTTTAGCATCTGTATCGAGATGATTTTCGTATGTTGCTTCTATAATACGGGCGTAGCCAACGATCGCTTGTAGGGGTGATTGCAGATCGTGGGAGGCAATGTAAGCGAATTGTTCCAGTTCGTCGTTGGATCTTTTCAGTTCTTCGTTCAACTTTTGCAACTGTGTATTTTGCTCGGTGAGTTGACGATACAACTGTTGAATAGTCAGTTGATTGGCGACGCGAGCGAGAACTTCTTCCACTTGAAACGGTTTGGTAATGTAGTCTACGCCACCGACGCTAAAAGCTTTTACTTTGTCCACCACATCATCGAGAGCGCTGATAAAAATTACTGGCACCTCGCAGGTTTTATCCGAAGCTTTCAGCCTTTGGCAAACTTCATAGCCGTCCATATCCGGCATCATAATATCGAGTAAAATTACATCGGGTAATAGAGTCTGACAAGCAGTCAGAGCCATTTGACCGTTCAAGGCTTTGCGAACCTGGTATCCCTCTTCTCTCAGCATGAAAGATAATATACGCAAGTTATCTGGCTGATCGTCAACTACGAGGATGTTACCTTTAAGTGTATGGGAAGAATTTTTACTCATTGTTTGTGAACCCCGGCTGTAGATTACCATCGCAACTGGGGCGCAGCCGCAAGCAGGTTTAAAACCAATTTATTTTCCAAAGGTTTAGAAAATAGGCAGCCCTAACCAAAGTTACAGTTTCTTTTGTAATCTTTTCTCAAAGAATAGCAAATTTATCGGTGGCTCATAGCCTAATCTGAGGGTTATTGAGAGAGGGACAAACCTATATTTTACACTAAAACAGCGAGATAGACTGCCTGTCGTTCTGGTTAATTTACATATGGACAGGATAGGATCTGCCTTTTGCCGTACTCGATTGGAACGCTACAAGTACTTTGCCTCAACCCCCACAGGCGATCGCTAACCTATTGGGAGACACCATTTTTTTTCCAGGTTGTCCGACCCAAATAAGGGTATTTCTGGAAGTCTGTAAATATTTATACACATAAGTTGGATTTGTCAATACCTATTTGCCGAAAATTCAGCAAGTCAAAGTACGAGTTTTTACGCATCATGATGGATAAAAGCCTACGATCGTCAGTATTTTACCTGAATTGGATTTGAGCGGAGCGATGTTTCTATCTATATTTAAATGTAAATTTTCGATGAAGATTGGCTCGGCACTGATGACAGTAGTGATGCGGGTATGCCAATCTGTTTTTAGTGATGATACTTAGATGAGCACGAAAATAACAGATAAAGTAACTTTTCCCGATATTAATCGGTAGTCTCAACTAACACAAAAGTTTTCGCGCATCCCTCTTGTCAATATCACCGCTGTTAACGCTTACTTATTTGGAAAAATTAAAAAATGAATATTTCAACTATGATGAAAAAGTTATCGATCGCTACCGCTGGTGCAGCGTTGATCGCTGTGGGAGCAGACGAGATATGCAGTGACCGACCAAACCGGTCCAGGTTCATACGTCTTGTTTCAAGATATTTTCCTAGAAGCTGGTTCGCAGCACCAACTTTCATTTGACTGGTTTGCTCAGAGTTCTGCACCATTTTTCAATCCGGGAAACATGAACGCATTTGGCCCTCCCAATCAACAGTTTCGAGTCGATCTTGTTTCTGCTGGATTTAGCAACTGGTTTGGCCCTTCTTCATCGGCTGGGGTACTAGCAAATATTGTGGCTCCAACTGCTTCACCTCGTCAGTGGGCTAGCACCGCATTCGATCTAAGTGCATGGGCAGGTCAAACAGTGCGATTGGCTTTCCGGGAAGTTGACAACCAATTGTTTTTCCAGGCTGGTGTTGATAATGTGAAAATTCGCTCTACTCCTATCGAGACAGTTCCCGAACCAGCTTCTACCTTGGGCTTGCTGGCGCTAGGTGCAATGGGTGCAGCTTCACTGAAGCGCAAACAGCAACAGAAAGCAACAGAAAAAGCTTAGGCGAATTTTGGCCAAAGAATGTTTTGGACGATCGCACACCATCTCCAACTGCTTGCGCCTCAACCCGCAGAAATATCCCGTTCGGTGGTAATCTGAGAAATGGCATTGCTAAATGTTAAGACAGTTCCCCCATATCTATATAGATAGGCGCAAGCATGGTAGCCAGCACAGAAAGAACAAACATAGGCCGCATCAGCCAGATCATTGGCCCCGTTGTAGACGTTGAATTCTCCGCCGGCAAAATGCCGCAGATTTACAACGCCTTGAAAATCCAAGGCAAAAACGAAGCAGGACAAGACGTATCCGTCACCTGCGAAGTACAGCAGCTGCTGGGCGACAACCAAGTCCGCGCCGTTGCCATGAGTACCACCGATGGTTTGGTGCGCGGTATGGAAGCGGTAGACACCGGCGCTCCCATCAGCGTACCAGTTGGCGCTGCTACCTTGGGTCGCATTTTCAACGTGCTGGGCGAACCGATCGACAACCTGGGCCCAGTCAATACCTCGGAAACTTTCCCCATCCACCGTCCCTCTCCCAAACTGACGGAATTAGAAACCAAACCCTCCGTTTTTGAAACAGGCATCAAAGTAGTAGATTTGTTGGCTCCCTATCGTCGGGGTGGCAAAATCGGTTTGTTCGGTGGTGCTGGCGTGGGCAAAACCGTCATCATCCAAGAACTGATCAACAACATCGCTAAAGCTCACGGTGGTGTGTCCGTGTTTGGCGGTGTGGGCGAACGCACCCGCGAAGGTAATGACCTCTACAATGAATTCAAAGAATCGAAGGTCATTAACGAAGAAAATATCGGCGAATCTAAGGTAGCGCTGGTATACGGTCAGATGAACGAGCCACCGGGAGCCCGGATGCGCGTTGGTCTGTCGGCGCTGACAATGGCTGAATACTTCCGCGATGTGAACAAGCAAGACGTGCTGCTGTTCATCGATAATATCTTCCGGTTCGTGCAAGCGGGTTCCGAAGTGTCCGCACTGTTGGGTCGGATGCCTTCTGCGGTAGGATATCAGCCCACCCTAGCTACCGAAATGGGTGCTTTGCAAGAGCGGATCACCTCGACCACCGAAGGTTCCATCACCTCGATTCAAGCAGTGTACGTACCTGCGGACGACTTGACCGACCCCGCTCCCGCTACCACCTTCGCTCACTTGGATGCTACCACGGTGCTGTCTCGCGGTTTGGCTGCGAAGGGAATTTACCCAGCAGTCGATCCCCTGGATTCCACTTCCACGATGTTGCAACCGAGTGTTGTGGGTGACGAACACTACCAAACAGCTCGTTCGGTGCAATCGACTCTGCAACGTTACAAAGAATTGCAAGACATCATTGCCATTCTCGGTTTGGATGAACTGTCGGAAGATGACCGTTTGACGGTAGCGCGTGCGCGTAAGATCGAGCGTTTCTTGTCTCAGCCGTTCTTTGTGGCAGAAGTGTTTACCGGTTCTCCCGGTAAGTACGTGAAGCTGGAAGATACGATCAAGGGCTTCAAACAGATTCTTTCCGGTGAATTGGACGCTCTACCGGAGCAGGCTTTCTATATGGTAGGCACCATTGAAGAAGCGATCGCTAAAGCCGAAAAGATCAAGTCTGGTAAGTAAGAATTTTGGATTTTAGATTTTAGATTTTGGATTGAAATTTTTTAATCCAAAATCTAAAATCCTCTCATCCAAAATTCTCTTTCCTCAATCGAAAATCCAAAATCGAAAATCCAAAATCGAAATGACTTTAAACGTTCGCGTGATTGCGCCAGACAAGACAGTCTGGGATTCTCCAGCCCAAGAATTGATTCTGCCCAGCACCACCGGGCAATTAGGTATTCTCAGCGGACACGCACCACTTTTGACTGCTTTGGATACAGGCGTGATGCGAGTTCGTCAAGATAAAGGTTGGGTATCTATTGCTCTGATGGGCGGATTTGCCGAAGTCGAAGAAGATCGAGTGATTATTTTGGTTAATGGTGCCGAACGCAGCGAATCCATTAATGTGGAACAAGCTCGCGCCGCTTACACCCAAGCTCAAGAGCGCTATAACCAAGTGCAAAACAGCGAAAACCGTCAGGAAAAATATCAGGCAACTCAAGCTCTGAAGAGGGCACGCGCCCGTTTTCAAGCTGTGGGTGGCATGGTGCAAGTCTAAGAAAGTAGGGTGGGCATTGCCCACCCTACTTTAAAGTTATCGGAAAGTAGCGATATATTTAAAGTTTTAGTAAAGATTTGCAATAGGTTGAAAAAATTACATCTATCTTGGGTAGTAATTGGGCAGAATAGGTAAGTCCACCAGATCGGTTACGCTGTCGGCTTAACTTTGGGCGGGCTTGAGGTTTTTGACGTTCTGATTCGTCGATCGCAATGCCTAAGTCCTCAGCCGACTTACCTAAGTAGCATTGCTGACAGTACGAATCGTTTACTAATCAAAGGCTGATAAGAATGGTTGATTTTACTGTAGCGATTCCCACTTACAATGGAGCCACCCGCTTACCCAAAGTTCTCAACAGACTGCTCGATCAGCTCGACACAGAACACTTTTCCTGGGAAATCTTAGTTGTTGACAACAACAGTAAAGATAATACCGCAAAAGTGGTGCGCGAGTATCAAAGCAACTGGCCGCAAGCTTATCCGTTAAAATATGTATTTGAAGCAGAGCCAGGAGCTGCATTTGCCAGAAATAGAGCTGTGCAAGAAGCCACAGGTAAATTGATTGGTTTCCTCGATGACGATAACTTGCCAGAATCTGACTGGGTGGCAGCAGCTTACCAATTCGGTCAAGTCCATCCAGAGGCGGGTGCTTATGGCAGCCAAATCTTCGGGAAGTTTGAAGTCGAACCACCCCAAAATTTTCACAGAATTGCTGGTTTTTTGGCAATTACGCAGCGAGGTGCCACAGCACATCGCTACGAACCGCGTAAAAAGCTGCTACCCCCTGGCGCTGGGTTAGTAGTTCGCAAACAAGCTTGGCGCGACAACGTTCCCGAACGTTTGGTGTTGAACAATCTGGGTAAAGAAGCGGGTTTAGCCAGTGAAGATTTAGAAGCTTTGTTGTATATCCAGAAAGCGGGTTGGGAAATTTGGTACAACCCAAATATGCAAATTTATCACGAGATTCCTAGCTGGCGTTTGTCAAAAGATTACCTAATATCTGTGGCGCGTTGTATTGGTTTGAGTCGCCATCAGTTGCGGATGGTGAAATTAAAAAATTGGCAAAAACCGCTGTTGATTCCGATTTATTTTACGAACGATTTACGGCGATTGATTATGCACTTGGTTAAATATAAAGGGGTGGCGAAAAAAGATGCGATCGTAGCTTGTGAATTAGAGCTATTGCGGTGCAGCTTAATTAGTCCTTTCTTTGTAGGAAACAATATTTAGACGCTCAAACCGCATCGAAAATCACCCCAAAAAAGCTAGCTGAATTAGACATGAAAGAGCAGCCAGTATCAGGCAAATCAAGATAACCAAAAATTGAAGTCAATGCACTTTACCGTAGTCATTCCAACTTATAATGGAGCCAGCCGTTTACCCTTGGTTCTAGAACGACTGCGCCAACAAATGAATACTGAACATTTGGCTTGGGAAATTATTGTTGTTGATAATAACAGCCAAGATAATACAGCGCAAATTGTGCGAGATTATCAAGCAAATTGGCCAGAGAAATTTCCTTTGACATATTGTTTGGAAATGGAACAAGGAGTCGCTTTTGCTAGGCTGCACGCGGTTCGGGAAGCAAAAGGCGAATTAATTGGTTTTCTGGATGATGATAATTTACCTGATAGTAACTGGGTGGTAGCTGCTTACTCCTTTGCCAAAGCTCATCCCAAAGCAGGAGCTTTTGGTGGTCAAATACACGGTGATTTTGAAGTAAAACCGCCGGAAAATTTCCAGAAAATACAATCTTTTTTAGCAATTAGAGAGCAGGGTGAAAAACCGCGTCTTTACGAGCCAAATAATTTAAGCTTGCCGCCAGGAGCAGCAGTAGTAGTTCGTAAAAAAGCATGGTGCGAAGCCGTTCCGAACCGACCAAAATTAATCGGTAGAGTTGGCAAACAAATGTTAGGAGGAGAAGATTTAGAGCCATTATTGTATATACACAATGCCGGGTGGGAAATTTGGTATAACCCAGCGATGCACACCTATCATCAAATACCGCAGTGGCGCTTAGAAAAAGATTATTTAATTGCTCTGATTCGTGGTTCTAGTTTATGTATTTGCCATCTGCGGTTGATTAATTCTAAAACATGGCAAAAGCCAATAATTATGGCTAAGATATTCCTGGGGAGCTTGCGTCGAACAATACTGCACTTACTCAAATATGGCGGGAAAGTTAAAAATGATTTAATCCCAGCTTGCGAGATGGAGTTTTACCTGAGTAGTTTGGCAAGTCCTATTTATTTTATTAAAACTTCCCTAGCTTCCCAGTTAACTGGATATACTAGGAAAAACAAAGATACCAAAAAAGCTGGAGATGTATAGATGACAGAACCACAAGTTACCTTAGTTATAACCCAACGGGAGAGATTCAGCTATACCGAGCGTTCCCTCGAAAGTCTATACGAGAATACAACTACACCCTTCAAGTTAATCTATGTGGATGGCAATTCACCCAATCGCACAAAACGCTATCTAGAAAAACAAGCAAAAGAAAAAGGATTTCGGTTAATTCGCCGCGAAAATTTCCTCGCTCCCAATCAAGCGCGTAACCTGATTTTATCGGAAGTCGATACTAAATATGTTGTCTTTTTTGATAACGATATACTATTTACTCCGGGTTGGCTAGATCGACTTTTACAGTGCGCGGAAGAAACGGGAGCATGGTTAGTTGGGCCACTTTATTGCGAAGGGAAACCGGAAGATAAAATCATCCACATGGCAGGAGGTTTTGCACACTTCCGAGACAAGCAGGGTAAACGACAGTTTTTTGAACAACATCGCTTCGCCAGAAAACCAATTGATAAAGTAAGTTCTGAACTGCGGCGAGAAGAAACTGAATTGCTCGAGTTTCATTGTATATTGGCGCGTACCGAAATATTTGAAAAGATCGGTTTGAATGAAAAATTTTTGAGTACGGGAGAACATTGGGATTTGTGTTTGGAGGTTCGGGAAAACGGCGGTACTATTTATTTTGAGCCGAATTCGATCGTCAGTTACGTTGCACCACCCCCGTTCGCATTGTCAGATTTACCTTTCTTCTTCCTGCGTTGGAGTGAAGCTTGGAATCGCGACAGCTTAAATTATTTCCGGGAGAAATGGAATTTATCAGAAGATGACCCTTGCCTGAAAGGTCATTATATCTGGTTAAATCGTCATCGACAAAGAACGATTAGAGAGTCGATTCGTCAATTTTTACCAATCAAACGCGGTGCTTGGCTCAATCAAAATATTTTGATGCCGATCGAAAAGCTGTTGAACAAAATTTTAGTCCGTCAGTCGCCAAATAAAACCCAGAAACAAAAAGAAGAAACCGTCACCAAAGCTACAGTTTCTAAATCTTAAGCAAAAAAGCAATGTATCCCTTTGCTCAAACAAACATTCAACTGTTCGCTCAACTTTCTAGACAGGGTTATTCAGAAACAGAACTAAGCTGTATTCTAAAAGCATACCAGCTAGCAATGTCTCTATTTACAGGTTACTTTCGAGGAGACGGCAAAACTTTTATCGCTCATTTAGTAGGCACTGCTAGCATCCTAGCTTCTGTTGATGCACCTGTAGAGGTGGTAGCTGCTGGTTTGTTGCACGCCGCTTATATGCAGGGTGACTTTGGAGATGGGGGAATCGGTATATCCAACAGCAAGCAGGAACAAGTAAGGCGTGCTGTTGGTAAGGATGTAGAAAAATACATTGCTAAATATACTGCTTTGGCGTGGAACGAAGAAAGCATATCGGCGATCGCGCAAAATTTGAATACCCTTACTCCTAGCGATCGCCACGTGCTTTTGATGCTCTTGGCAAATGAATTGGAAGATCATTTAGATTTGGGAATTCTTTACTGCGCTAATTTCGAGAAACGACTGCGCTATGTCAAGCGTAGCGGCGATTTAATCGTAAAAATAGCAGAAGAATTGGGTTTTGCTAGCTTAGCTGCGGAACTAACACGAGTGTTTGCCGAAGTTACTTCAGCTAACATTCCCGCAGGACTTCGCAGCACTTATAATTATTCGTTTCAGCTTGCACCCAAATCTTATCACAAGCGTACTTTAATAGGGTTGCGCGATCGACTTGTTCAAAGTCGGCGTTTTGTAGGTTATGTTTTCCGTCGTTTAAAAAAATAGAAGCTACTGTCAATTCTTTATGTAAAACATCATATCCCTTGGCGTTGAGATGCAGCGTATCGAGATCGTACTTATTCTTGCCGTTTTCAGCTAGAAGGGAATAAGATTCGTAGGTAGGATTGAGAGAAGCGAAACCCAACCTACAACAAAATGGCGAAGGTATTGTTGAAGAAATCGGGTTTCTTTGTACTGTTGAAAACCGCTATATTAATTATTTATCAAAACTTTTCCACAAAAAGCTTCGATCGCTTTTCCATCAACATCGGTCAGCGGTACTTCTAATATAGAAGCAATTGTCGGTGCGAAATCCATCACCGAAATCGATTCTTGGATCTGACCCGGTTGAATTGATGGGCCGATCGCAAACACTAACCCATCCCCTTTATGATCTCCTGTGCGGACGCCAGTAAAAGTTTTCTCAATTGTCCCAATTTTAGGAGAATAAACTTTAGAAATCGGTGCTTCCCGATTCCATTCTACCATCAAATCCGGTAGATGCGCCATCATTTCTCCTTTATAAAAATCTGCCGTTCGGATAACTTTAGAAACCAATGGTTTACCAGTATCGACATTGACAACAGCCATCAAATCTTCCGTCAGATGTTGGCAAAAAGCTTCGTATTCCGAACCAGGGTTTATCTTTCCTTTTGGTTCGCGACCCACCAGATTTATCCGAATTCCTCCATAAGTATCGTTGTTAGGAATTGTCAAACATTTGCGACTGCTATTATCAGGTTCTTTCAAAGCTTCTCGAACTGGTTTGTCACTTTTCCAAAAGCGATTTCGTAAAGGCTTCCAGATGTAATTTCGCAGAGGTTTTAAAATCTCTCGTAAAATAGGAGTTTGTTCCCAAGATGAACTCAAAACTTGAGAAACTTGATTGCCTATAGTAGGCATTTTAACATTTTTCAGACGGCGCAGAATGTCATCTAAAATAAACGTACCGTCGTAATGTGGCCCCATGCCATGACTGGCAAGAACAAATACTGTGGTTTCCTCTCCCACCTGTTGTAAAAGTCTGCCAACAGCAGCATCAAGAGCGATATATACATCTTTGATGGGATTACCAACAGCATCAGCGATCGCTTTATCGTGTTTTGGATGAGTAGGGTCGTGAAGGCTCCAACACTGATGTCAGACGCAATGGCTTTCGCTAAAAACTGTCAGAAATAAATCCCAGCTTTCTTGGGATAAAAATTGACTGGAAAGAGCTTCTTTTGTTTCTGCTCTCTTTACTAAATCATCGCGAAAATGTTGGTATCCTGCTGCACTCCGGGAGATCCGATTGCAATAGCCAATCGGATCTCGACCGTAATTTGCTTCTATCTCTGCGGCTAGCGATCGCGGCCAAGTATAAAGCTTATCAACGATATCCGGATCGTGAGTCAGCCAGTCAACTATGTGGATACCATTCACATTTTCAGTAGGAGGAGTTCTGGGAAGATCGATAATGGCAACTTTCTTATCGGCACGACTCAAAGTATCCCAAAACATTTCTCCTTTTAAGTCAAATACGCTATATTTAGTAGTGATATAACTACCTGAATTTATTTGACTGTAACAGTAGCAACCATGCTTGGCGGCGTCAACTGCTGTGGCAAAAGAAGGCCAAATAGCGCCAACATAAAGTCCGACTGGATTGTTAGTAATTCCCCAAGCTGCTTTCTCAAAAAGCGATTTAAAAGTAGGAAGTAAGCCTTCATCAGTCCACTGAGTAATCAAATCCTTATCTGCTGCATCTAGAGCGATGAACAGTATTTTTGTTTTTGCGTTCATTTAATATTTCTTCAACAACAAGCAATTTTTATAATTCAAGCTGATTCAGTACTATATTACTCTCTTATTTGGAAATTGCCAAATTTTTATTGAAGTTTTGTTAAAATTATTGTGAGTTTTTTAGACATCTCAGAATCAAAAAGCCGAAACTACTAATACTGCTACAGCTTCTAAATCTTAAAAGCAAATTCTGAAAAAAATTATTAGGGTGTGTTAAAATCTACCCTACTATTTCTCTATTTTGATTCCTGCTAATATTTTTGCCAGTTCTTTATTCAGAACCTCATACCCCTTGGCGTTGGTATGCAAAGTATCGCGATAGAACTTATTTTTGCCTTTGCCTTTTTCCGCGAGAAGCGCATAAGTATCCAGAATTATCACATTCGGCGCTTGCAAAGAATATATGTAAGAGTTTACTTCTAGAATAGCGCGATCGACCTCCGATGACCAAAACGGTCTGCGTGCTAACGGCACCTCAGCAACGGGGAAAATAGTTGTGAGGATAACTGTAGTACCGAGAGAGTGCGATCGCTTCACAATTTCCCCTATATTATCCTTACAATTAGCGATAATACTGGCTTTTTGGCGAGGAAACAGCGGTATCGTTTTCAAATCGTTGATACCGACTTGCACGACAATAATTTTCGGACGCAACGGTAAAACGTGCTTATCAAACCTTTCCAGCACTTGACTGGAAGTTTGACCGGTAATACCTCTGTTCGCAAAGGAAAAACCTTTTAACCCACTTGGAAAAGGCCATTCTTCAGCTCGCGAATCGCCAAAGAACACCACATTTGCTGTGGCGGTATTACTCACATCCCGCTGACTGGATTTAGCGCGAAAATGCTGCAAACCCAGCGGATCTAAGTTGGTTTGATTTAGGAGAATATAGTAATGTCTTGCTGCAAAGAATAGGCGGAAATTGAGTGCTACCGATCCAATCAGAGCAACGAGACATAATAGCATAGTTAGACGCAAAAGGCGCGGCGATTTCTGCATGATGGTATGGGGGATAAAATAAGAGGCAGAGGTTGTGTATTTTCGTGACCGGGGTCAATCCGGTCACGAGGCATAAAACAAATATTACGCAGGCGTTTTTACTGTGTAATACTCATATTTAGCATACACGCTAATAATCGTATCGCCAACCTCAAAAAACGTTCCTTCTCGCTCATATTTGGAGAATTGCAAGTTGGGATATTTACCACCAATTTCTGCCGCCGTTTGCGCTACCGCGTCGATATCATCTGGTAAATGTCCGGTAGAACCGATGTAGAAAACTAGGGGACTAATTTTTTCCCGATAAACTTTTTCTACATAGTCCTCCAGTTGCTCATTTGCCGCTGTCAAAGCAGCTACAAATTCGTCGCGATTGACTTTTTCTCCGTTCCATTTTGCCTGCAACATTGGCATCAGGTTATCTGCGCCAACTTTTGATAAGATAGCGGCAACGCTACCGTTATCTTCCATACCGAGAAAATCATCAAAAATTGGCTGCATCAACTCGTCAACTTTGGTGATCTTGGTGCGCGATGACAGGGTTTTGTGCGCGAAGATAATGTTCGCATTCAAGGCGATATCGAATGTGGGTTTTTCCACCTTCTCGCCAGTATCTCGATTGTACGCCTCGTATATGCGATCGAGGAATTTATTGGCTGAAGGAAGTTTGCCGAAATTGAGGATATCTTTGCTGCCGATATCGACTTTGTAGCTTTTCCGAAAATCAACAGTGCCGTTAGCAAGCGCTGAATCTAGAGAAGCATACTCTGTCGTTTTCGGAAAGTTGATATACAGGTTTTTCGAGAGATAGTGCTTTTTCAATTCCTCCACTTGTTCGGGTATGTAAGTATCGGATTCTTTCTTCAAGAAAGCCGATAAGATACTGGCAAGTACTTTCACTTCGGCTAACTCGTCAAACACGCCGTTAAGATGGTTGTAATGGACTTTTTCAGGTACTAGAGGTAAATTGTCGAAACAGATCGTGTATTCAGCACGAAAATCATAGTTTTCGACTGGATTGCCGGATTTTTCAACTACGCCTTTTTCTTTGAAAAGATCGAACACTTTCTGGCTGGAGAATTTGACTTGTAGCGACTTGACATTTATGTCGCCATCCCTGACAATAGTGTAGTTATTGAAAGTTTCGAGATCGGTAAATAGCAAACCGGCGACTTCGGTAATTTGGTTTCCATCTTCACCATTGACCAGCTTAAACGGTCTGGAAGTCAGCATATTGATAGTTGCGGTATTGCGATTGAGTTTAAATGCGATCGCACGCACATACTCGCCACCATCGGTAAATTCACCTTTCAGCAAAGGCGGGACAAGATTGCCCTTTTCGTCTCTGGAACCGGGAATTTTCTTCAACCCTTGGCGTTGATAGTTATCCCGCAAATGCTGAAGATTAATAATGATGCTGTTGTGGTTATCTTCCCACAATTTAACTAACTCCAGCACAGAAATTTTATGGTTTAGTTTGGCGATATTTAAAGCCATGTGTCGATTTTTCCTGAATTACAAAGCGAACGTCAGGCGATGCAAGGATTTTGGATTAGTTCCTAATTCAGCACCCTGCCATTAGACATCTCCAAAAATTCTTGTGGGGTAGGCATCCTGCCTGCCCTTTGAGATTCTTTTCTGGAGAGGTATATTGGGTTAAGAGTAGCCGTGCAATCACCCTTCCCAAAGGCAATCCTTACCACAGACTACCTAGATAAACCCAGAAAAATCTAAAATTTATCTGCGTAGCCTACGGCAAGGCTATCGCCTACATCTGCGTTCATCTGCGGTTAAAAATCCGAAAAAATTTGTTAGTGACAGTAAAGATTTTAGGTAAAAGTAATGAAGTGTCCTAACTATATATATTATACTGCAAAATTAATGGATTGGGGAAATTTGAGGAGCCAAATTAATGGAAAGCATCGCCACGCACAACGGATCGGCACACCCGCGAACCCTGTTCGGCATTTCCGCAGATCTCAGCCAGTTAAACGTGCTGCTGGATGAGTTAGACGGCGACGATGAAGAAAGCAAACAGCTAATTACGAGTTGGCTGGAAGAGTTGGGAGAAGAACGCGATCGCAAACTCGATAATTACGCCGCCCTAATTTCCGAATTGGAAGCAAAAGCCGCAGTTCGCAAAGCAGAAGCGAAACGGTTGGCAGAATTAGCCGCCGCCGATGAAAAACGCGCCCAAATGCTCAAAGAAAGATTAAAATGGTTTTTCGAGGTCAACAATCTCAAAACAGTTGACACCGCACGCTACAAATTATCCATGACAAAACACGGCGGTAAAGCACCTTTACTTTTAGATGAATCGGTATCGCCAACTGAATTGCCAGAAAAATTTCAGAAAATCACTGTTGAACCCGATAAAACCGCCATTAGAGCAGCGCTAGAGGCGGGAGAAGAGTTAGAATTTGCACAACTGGGCGATCGCGGAACGAGTATTCGGATACGTTAAGAAGGGTATAGAAAAGTCAAAATTCAAAAGTCAAAAAGAAGAGGAAAAAGGGAAAATATTAATTCTTCCGCTCCCCCACTGCCCCACTGCCCCACTCTCCCGTTATTCCCCTCTTGCCATTACGAGAAGTTTAAGAATTCGGGTGAAGACTTAGGGAATTGCTAGCGTAGGGATACTCAGATCTTGAACCAGGCGTCGAAACCGGGTTTCTTGGAAATTAAAGCCAAGAGCCTAGATTTTTCGTTAAGAAACGCGGTTTCTCAGGTCTTGTTGACAGTAGTGCAAGATATGAGGATACCTACTCCCTGTTTAGGGATGATTTTTTTTATGCAAAATTTGACAAAACCTCGTAGAATCGTGGGATTGGCGGCATCGGTAGTGGCTTCGATCGCCATTTCCAGCGGCATCAACTCTGCCAACGCGGCGGCACTCAAAACCAGCCAAACAGAAAAACCAGCATCGATAAGTCTTAACGCAACTCAGACACAGCCAGAAGAAATCATTAGACCTCTGGAGAAAAGAATCTCAGGGACAGGCAAGATGCCTATCCCACAAGAGTTTTTGGAGAGGTCTATTGCACAGCAGGTGCAAACCAATAGCACCCATTATCGAATTCAACGCGCAGATATGTGGGGACTCATCCCCATCATTGTAGTTGGCGGCGTCATCGTCTGTATCCCCATATTCTTTGGCGGACTCGTCGTTATCGGCGAACGAGAAGTCGGCGTTGTGGTCAAGAAATTTGCCCTGACCGGTCGCGGACTTCCCCCAGGACGACTGATAGCTTTAAACGGCGAAGCTGGATATCAAGCCGATACCCTTGCACCTGGGTGGCACTGGGGCTATTGGCCCTGGCAATTTTCAGTTCGCAAAGAATTAGTCACCGTCGTATCCCAAGGGGAAATCGCCCTTATCGTCGCCGCCGATGGTGCTTCTATCCCGCCGCAACACATCTTGGGTAAAGTTGTAGATTGCGATAACTTTCAGGATGCCCGCAAATTCCTCAAAAACGGCGGCGAAAAAGGGCGTCAGCTAGGCTTTCTCACGGCGGGTACTTACCGCATCAATACTGCTTTGTTCAAAGTCATCACCACCGCCAACGCAACTAAAGAAGGTATGAGTAGCGAACAGTTGCGCGTCTACACGGTTGCATCGGACAAAGTTGGTATCGTCACCACCTTAGATGGTATTCCCATCTCGGAAGGCGAAATTGCCGGAGCGGTTGTTCCCGGACACGATAATTTCCAAAACGGTCAGAAATTCATCGCAGCTGGTGGAAGACGCGGTTTGCAAGAGCAAATTCTGCTGTCCGGGTCTTGGAACTTGAATCCTTGGTTTGTGCAAGTCGAACAAGTTGCCATGACGGAGATTCCGATCGGCTATGTCGGTGTGGTAATTTCTTATGTTGGCAAAGCGCACGAAGATGTCAGCGGCGCAGCTTTCACTCACGGCGATTTGGTGCGTCCGGGACACAAAGGCGTGTGGACGGAACCGCTTTACCCAGGCAAACACCCACTGAATACCCGGATTATGAAAGTGGAATTAGTCCCGACAACGAATATAGTGTTGAACTGGTCGGCGAGAACAGAACGACATAACTACGATTCCAAACTGGAATCGCTGACTGTGCGTTCTACTGATGGTTTTGCGTTCGATTTGGAAGTTGCACAGATTATTCACGTCGGTGCATTGGATGCGCCGAAGGTAATTTCCCGCGTTGGCGCGATGCAAAATCTGGTAGATCATGTATTAGAGCCGACGATCGGCAATTACTTCCGCAATTCCGCCCAAGCTTACACGGTGTTGGATTTCCTGAGTGCTAGAAGCGAACGTCAAGCTGAGGCTTCCGAGTATATTAAAACAGCTTTGCGGAGTTACGATGTGCAGGCGATCGATACTCTTATTGGCGATATTCAACCGCCAGCACAGTTGATGCAAACGCAGACCGATCGCAAAATAGCAGAAGAACAGCGCAAAACCTACGAAGTGCAGCAAATGGCGCAAACGCAACGCCAGCAACTCGTGCGCGAAACTGCCTTAGCCGACATTCAACAAGAAATGGTGAAATCCGAACAGAATGTCAGCATTGCGGAACTGAAAGCCAAAGCGCAAATCAAACAAGCGCAAGGTGAAGCGGAAGCCACAAAACTGCAAGCGGCGGCTGAGGCGGCTTCGATTCGCGCTACGGGTACTGCGAAAGCGGAAACCTATCGCGCCGGTGTGGAAGCCTTGGGTTCGCAAGGTTACACGGCGATGCAGCTAATGCAAATTATCGGCGATCGCAAAGTCCGTTTAATTCCCGATGTTCTCGTCAGCGGTAACAACGGCGGTAACGGTTTAGTCGATGGTTTGCTAACAATGCTGTTGTGGAATCAAGCAGGCAAATCGAATAATTCTACCCCGCCAATTCCACCAGAAACTAACGGCGAATTACCAAATTCAGATACCGTTCCCGTAATTCCCGTTGAGTTCTTACCCGAAAAAGAAAACGGTCAAATCAAACCGCCAACAGTTCGATAATTAAGTAAGGTGGGCAGTGCCCACCTTAGTTAACTTTCTCGCGCCCAGGTTTGAACCTGGGCGCGAAGTTTAAGGACGCTCTTATTCTGCTATAATCAAGAAAACTCTGATTCTTTCTAAAGATAAACATGAAAATAAAAGCAATTATACATCCCGCTGAAGAAGGAGGATATTGGGCAGAAGTTCCCGCCTTACCAGGATGTATTACTGAAGGTGATACTTATGAAGAAGTTATCTTTAACTTACAAGATGCCATTCAAGGTTGGTTAGAAGTGGCTAACGAAATTCAGGTGAATAACGACTCAGAAAAAGTGGTAGAAATTTTAGTATAAAGTCGATATCCGGGAAAAAGCTTTGTAAAATAGTTGAGGAAAGAGGATGGTTGTTAAAACGAATTACCGCCAGCCATCATATTTATCAAAAAGATGAAGTAAATGAGATTTTATCTATTCCCGTTCATAGCAATAAAGATTTAAAAATAGGCACATTAAAAGCTTTGATGAAAATAGCAGGTTTGACAGAAACCGATTTATTATAAATAGAGTCAGATTTGCAAGCAACTATATAATGTGTTGCACATTCTCAAACGTTTGGGAGAAATTGCGATCGCGTGAATTATTTATTACCTCTTCATCCGTGCGATCGATCCGTAGGTTGGGTTGCTGTCATAGGAAAAATTTGACCGTCAATGTATTCGCTTTTATAGTCAGCTACTTCCTCCAGTGCTAGGTATTCTTCTGGGGAGTAATATTGCTGTTCGGTAAGCTGCATAGTTTGAGAAAGCAAACGCTTCATCTTAGTATAACATTGGCGATCGCAATATTGTATGGACAATTATAACGATGAGTTGTTTTTCCTGGCAGTTAATTTAAAATAGAATAAACGCAGGTGAGCGTCCAAACTATCGACTACTTAAACCTCATATTGTGACACAAGATTTGCCACTCAAAGAACGTTACCGCTTGGTTAAACCAATCGCGCAAGGCAGATTTGGCAGAACTTTCCTGGCTGTTGATGAAGCTCAATCTCCTGCATCTCCTTGTGCGATCGAACAATTGCAGCCTCAAGAGCAAACGCCAGCAGCTTTAACAAAATGTGCTGAATTATTTTATCGGTCAGCGCAACGACTGGAAAAATTAGGCAAACACCCACAAATACCGGCAGTTTTAGATTACTTTACAGCAGCGGGAAATTTCTACTTGGTGCAAGAGTTTATTGATGGCAGCAATTTGGCAGAAGCAGTTGAGTCAGAGGGTGTTTTTAAGGAATCTCAAATTTGGCAACTTTTAGATGAGTTGTTGCCAATCTTGCAGTTTATCCACTCACAGCAAGTAATTCACGGCGATATTAAACCACAAAATATCATTCGTCGCAGTTCGGACGATCGCTTTATATTGGTTGATTTTAGTGCTGCTGAAGCGGTGAATATCGGCACGAGTAGCGGTAGTGCGGAATATGCCGCACCGGAACAAGCGCAAGGAAAGGCGATTTTTGCCAGCGACCTTTACAGCTTAGGAGTAACTTGCATTTACCTGCTGACGGGGATTTCTCCGTTTAATTTGTTTGATGTGGGGAATAATTGTTGGGTTTGGCGACAGTATTTGACGGATAATGTGAGCGATCGTCTCTCTTACATCTTAGATAAATTACTCCAAAATACCGTTAACCTTCGCTTTCAATCTGCTGACGAAGTTATGCAAACAATCGGTATCCAATTCAAAATCCCAAATCCCAAATCCCCAATCGAAAATCCTGCTTGGCGCTGCATACACACCCTCACCGGACATTCAGGTTCATCTGCTTGTGTGAATGCAGTTGCGATCGGCCCGGATGGTAAAATTATAGCCAGCGGTGGCGATGACAAAACTGTTAAATTGTGGAATTTAGAGACTGGGGAATTGATTTTTAGTCTCTCCGGACATTCGCACTTTGTTAAATGCGTTGCCTTTAGTCCGGACGGGTCAATTTTAGCAACGGGAAGCGACGATCGCACAATTAAATTGTGGCACGTCAGCACAGGTAAGGAAATTGCCACCCTCACCGGACATTCTCACGCTGTTAAATCACTCGCGTTTAGTCCATCCCATCTCACAAGCGGGACGCCTGCGCTACTAGCCAGCGCAAGTTGGGATAAAACAATTAAATTGTGGGATATCAATAGCAAACAAGCTATTTGCACATTAGTTGGGCATCAGTTGCAGGTGACTGCCGTTGCTTTTAACCCATATAATGCCACAGGCGGGACGCCTGTGCTACTCGCCAGTACCAGTTTCGATCGAACTGTGCGATTGTGGGATTTAACTTCTGTCGATCGTTCCGAATTTTGCCCCCAACTTCGTTATACCCTTGCAGGTCATTCCTGGCCGGTCTTTACCGCCGCATTTAGCCCTCAAGGTAATCTCCTCGCCACCGGTAGCGACGATAAAACCGTCAAATTGTGGGACTTGAAGACCGGACGAGAAATCCGCACGCTTGCGGGTCACTCTTGGACAGTCGTCGCACTTGCCTTTAGTCCTGATGGCGAAATGTTGTTTAGCGCCAGTTGGGACAAAACTGTAAAAATATGGAGGGTAAGCAGCGGTGAAGAAATTGCCACCCTCGCCCAGCATTCAGATTCCGTTTCTGCACTTGCGATTAGCCCTTATGGAAATATCCTTGCCAGCGGTAGCAAGGACAAGACCATCAAAATATGGCAACTTGTTGGCAAATTTTAGCTTAAACAGCATTTATCCCGCACCACACCGTCTAGCGGTCGGTGTGCGGCAGTTCACGCGCTACCTGTAAAAGCTACTTCTGGGAATTTACCCTGAGCTTCAGACATCGGGCGACGTCTGCCTTCTTCCTGCCAGTAGTTAATCACTTCTGTCGCTTTGTTGAGCAGCTCGACACGTTCGTGCTCGGAGATCCAATGTTTGGCTTCCAGCTCGCTTTTGAGTTCTTCCCAAGCATCGTTCCTGGGCCAGAAAAAGTATTTTGTTAAAGGGCTGGTTCCTTTACCTACAACTTGGTCAACAGCGATCGCTACATCTTTCTCCAGCCAGAGAACCTTTAAAATGAACCTCGACAATCACACCTCCGAGTTCGACTCAGACTTTCAGTTACTGTACAACCTTACTATAATAGCGTACTGATTCCTTCGCTCAACAAATCCATTCCCAAAATATTACCAGGTGCAGAACATTGACCCAAGAAACTAGCCGCCAATCAAACTCCACCGATGCGATCGTCATTTTCGATATTGATGGTGTCGTCCGCGACGTGGCGGGGTCGTATCGCAGAGCGATCGCCGATACGGTAGAGCATTTCACTGGTGGCGCTTATCGCCCAACACAAACAGATATGGACAAGCTCAAGTCGGAAGGCATCTGGAACAACGACTGGGAGGCTTCCCAGGAGTTAGTGTATCGATATTTTGAGGAACAAGGCCAGCAACGCCATCAAGTTGCGTTAGACTACCAAATCCTCATCGACTTTTTCCAGTCCCGGTATCAGGGGCCAGATTCTCAAAATTGGACAGGTTATATATGTGACGAAGCGTTATTGCTACAGCCAAGCTATCTGGAAAATTTGACCGCAGCTGGCATTCCTTGGGGCTTTTTTAGCGGTGCGCCCTGCGCCGAAGCTGCTTATGTTTTGTCAGGACGCCTCGGTTTAAACTCGCCGGTACTGATCGCGATGGAGGATGCACCCGGTAAACCCGATCCTACAGGTTTGTTAGCAGCTGTGCATCAGTTGGAGAATCAGTCATCAATAGATACTGCAACACCCGTTATTTATGTTGGCGATACGGTTGCCGATATGTTGACTGCCGAGAAGGCGCGTTTAGTCCAACCCACTCGCCGTTGGATTGGTGTCGGAATTTTGCCACCCCATCTTCAGCATACGCCCGATCGTCTCGATGCCTACACCGCCAATCTCAAGCAGGCTGGTGCAATTGTAATTTTTAACAACGTGCAAGAGTTGACTCCATCTCGGATTCGCGAATTGTTACAGAGACCTGCATAGTATTAATTTATACATTGCAATGCGGTTGTCCCTCCTACTATTTGCTTGATAATTTAGAGTTATTAATTAAGCTAAATGCTTGTGTGGCAATGCTTTTTCTATGCCATACGCACCATTGACCTTTAGCTCTAAAAAAGTATTTCTATCTGAAATAGGTAATATTTTGTTTTTTTTATACTTATTTTAAATTTGTGCGAAATAGAAAATATATGCGCGACCTCCTGGAATTTACTAATAATTTTTGTTGTTACTTTATATATTTTTAACCCGCTTAAGCTTTGGCGTGTTTATTATTCAAGAAGAAGGTTAGATAAATAACTTTATATCCCCAAAATACAAGTATGATAAAACTGACAGGTTACGATATTTCCGCTTTAATTTATGAAAGTACCAATTCCCTTGTCTATCGAGGACGCCGAAGTCGGGATAATTTACCTGTGATTCTCAAAGTCCTCAAACAAGACTATCCGACGCCGCAAGAACTCACCAGATATAAGCAAGAATATGAAATTACCAGCAACCTCAACTTAGAGGGTGTTGTCAAAGCTTATGAGTTACAACAATATCAGAACACTCTGGTGATGATACTGGAGGACTTTGGCGGCGAATCGTTAAAAATATTGATGAGTTATCGAAAGTTCTCCCTATCAGATTTTTTCGTAATAGCCATTCAGGTAGTTGATATTTTGGGGCAAATCCACCAGCAGAATATCATCCACAAAGATATTAACCCATCGAATATTGTTTTTAACCCAGAAACACAGAAAGTTAAAATTATAGATTTTGGTATTTCCACAGTTTTAACACGCGAGCAACTTACATTAAAAAATCCCAATCTTTTAGAAGGAACGTTGGCTTATATGTCGCCCGAACAGACGGGCAGAATGAACCGATCGCTAGATTATCGCACAGATTTTTACTCGCTGGGAGCCACCTTTTACGAACTGCTGACAAACAAGCTACCTTTTGAGGCGATCGATCTCATGGAGTTGGTGCATTGTCACATCGCCAAACAGCCGCATCATCCTCAGAAAATTAATCCACAAATTCCTAAAGCCGTTGCTAATATTGTCATCAAGTTGTTAGCAAAAACCGCAGAGGATAGATATCAAAGTGCCTGGGGAATCAAAGCCGATTTGGAAAAATGTCTTTGGCAATTACAAACAGGTAATATTGCCGAATTCCCCCTTGGCACCCAAGACATTTCCGATAAGTTTCAAATTCCGCAGAAATTGTATGGCAGAGAAGCAGAAATAGAAACTTTACTCGCAGCCTTCGATCGCGTCAGCCAAGGCGAAATAGAAATGATGTTAGTGTCGGGTTATTCCGGCATCGGTAAATCCGCGCTCGTACAGGAAATTTATAAGCCTATTACCCAGCAGCGAGGCTATTTCATCAGCGGAAAATTTGACCAATTGCAGCGCAATACTCCCTACAGTGCCGTAATTAAAGCCTTTCAAGAATTAGTCGGCCAACTGTTAACTGAAACTGAAACTCAGCTAGATTCATGGCGAAAAAAATTAAGCGCTGCTCTGGGGCAACAAGGTAAAGTAATAGTAGATGTAATTCCCGAAATAGAATTAATTATTGGACCTCAACCAGCAGTGGCCGAACTTGGGCCATCCGAATCGCAAAACCGCTTTAATTTAGTCTTCCAAAACTTCATCCGGGTATTCAGTCAACTGCAACACCCCTTCGTTATCTTTCTAGATGATTTGCAGTGGGCTGACTCCGCTACGCTCAAATTGATAGAGCTGATCGTGACCGATACCTATACTCATTCTCTGTTTCTGATCGGCGCGTATCGAGATAACGAAGTTGATCCCACCCATCCGTTAATGATAACTCTCGATCATTTGCGTTCCCAGTCTGAGCCTGGGAAAGAGGGAGTGATTATCAACGAAATTAGTTTATTTCCTTTGAACATTATCCATGTTACTGACTTAATTGCTGACACTTTGCACGCAAAGCCGAAATCGCTCGCACAATTTGCAGAACTCGTACTGCGTAAAACAGAGGGAAACCCCTTCTTTATCAATCAATTTCTCAATACTTTATATGAAGAAAAGCTACTTGTATTTGACTTAGATCGCAAAATTTGGCAATGGGATATAGCTCAAATTGAGGCGATGGGCATCACTGACAACGTAGTGGAGTTGATGACAGCAAAATTAAAGAAACTCCCAGAGTCAACCCAGCAAGTTTTACGCTTGGCAGCTTGTGTGGGGAATGAATTCGATTTAAAAACGCTTTCGATCATTTATGAAAAATCTGAGACGGAAACTTTTACAGAACTTTTACCAGCTATTCAGGAAGAATTAATTGTGGCGACTTCCGAGTTACAAGCGACAACGGAAGAGAAAGCGATCGATTCTCATTTGGTTATTTTAAATTATAAATTTTTGCACGATCGCGTGCAACAAGCTGCTTATATTCTAATTGATGATGAACAGAAAAAAGCAACTCATCTTAGAATAGGTAGACTTTTGCTAGCAAATGTGCCAGCCAAAGAACGAGCGGAAAGAATTTTTGAGTTAATAGATCATCTCAATGCTGGGCGGGAATTGATAACTGCAAAACCAGAAAAAATCGCTTTGGCCAAATTGAATCTAGAAGCTGGCATAAAAGCCAAACAAGCTACTGCTTATCTTTCTGCTCTAGGCTATCTAAAAGCAGGAATAGAGTTATTGACTGACAATAGTTGGAAAAGCCAATATAAATTAAATTTACATTTGTATAAAGAAAGAGCAGAAGTAGAGTATTTAAATGGTGACTTTACTTACTCAATTAAATTAATTAATTCAATTTTATCCAAAGCAAAAACAACGATTGAAAAAGCAGAAATATACAATTTATTAATTGTACAACACACCCTAAGCGGACAGTATCAAGAGGCTATAAAAGCTGGGAGAAATGCTCTCGCTTTACTAGGAATTGAGTTAGTAACTTCAGATTTTCAAACGGCATTATTTACAGAAATTAATGAAGCAAAAATAAATTTACAAGATCGAAAAATTGCTTCATTACTTGACGCAAACATAATGGAAATACCAGAAAAAATATTAGCTTTAAAAGTTCTGTCAACACTGATAGCGCCAACAAGTGTATCCGATCGAGATATTTACCCTTTAGTTGCTTTAAAAATCGTTAATATTTCCCTCAAATATGGTAATCAGCCAGAATCTTCTTTTGGCTATTCATCTTACGGTCTTATCCTATCTTGCTTTTTGGGAGATTATGAATCAGGGTATGATTTCGCTTTGCTAGCTTTAAAGCTGAGCCAAAAGTTTAACAGCCTAGCTTATAAATGTAAAGCTTGTTTCATGCTTTCCGAATGTTTTAATCATTGGTTTAACCATACGAAGGAAGCCCAGGTTATTTGTAATGAGGGATATCAAGCCGGCTTAGAATGCGGAGATTTACAATTTGCTGGCTACATCCTGGCATCTAAAACATTTCATATGTTCTATCAAGGCAAGAATTTGAAACAAATCGTTCCCGAAGCGGCTAATTATTTAGCTTTTTTACAAAAAACAAATAATTATTTATCAACCGATCTGATGCTGGGATTAGAAATCTCGATATTAAACTTAATTGGGTTGACTGGCGAAAAATTTGTTTTTGCCTCGGAGCGTATTGATGAAAAGCCGTATGTAGACAATTGCCATACCAATAACAGTATGGGTGCGATTTGCTTATATTATATTTTAAAATTACAAATTTTATATCTGTATGGCCAGTATTCCGAGGCACTAAAGTACTCTTTATTATCAGAAAAAACTATTTATTTTATTTTTACCCATATATCAGTCGCGGCACGTAATTTTTACCTATCTCTCACCCTGGTAGCGCTATACCCAGAAGCTACAGAATCCGAACAAAAACAATATGATGAGCAATTATCGGAAAATCAAAAACGGATGAAAACTTGGGCAGACAGATGTCCAGAGAACTTCCTAAATATGTATTTTTTAGTAGAAGCGGAAATAGCCCGCATTTATGGTAGATATTTAGAGGCAATAGATTTGTACGATCGAGCTATTCAGTCAGCCCATGAAAATGGTTTTATTCAAAATGAAGCATTAGCCAATGAACTAGCAGCTAAATTCTGGTTAAGCCAAGGAAAAGAAAAGTATGCCAAAACCCACATGACAGAAGCTTACTACAGCTACCAGCATTGGGGAGCCAACCGCAAAGTGCAAGATTTAGAAGAAAAATATCCCCATTTGATTGCCACAATACAAAAGGGCTTGCAGATGACAGCAGTCTTAAACTCTGTCACATATACCTCTAGTGGCAGCGATGCTAACCTGCTAGATTTAGATACAGTAATGAAAGCATCGCAAGCTATTTCCGGCGAAATTGTGCTGGCAAAATTACTGGCTTCTCTGATGAAAATACTGATTGAAAATGCCGGGGCGCAAAAAGGATTTCTTATCTTGGTAAGGGATGGAAAAATGCTGATAGAAGCATCATTTTCAGTGGATGAAGAAGAAGTAATCGTACAACAATCTACTCCAATAGAATCCAGCCAAAATTTGCCTCTGACAGTAATTAATTATGTTGAAAGAACTCGCTCTGATGTAGTATTAAGTAATGCTGCCACAGAGGAAAAATTTACTGCCGATCGCTATATTGCAGAGCAGCAATTAAAATCAGTCTTATGTACTCCTATCCTTAATCAAGGAAAACTTATCGGCATCCTTTACTTAGAAAATAATTTAACATTTGGGGCGTTCACTCCCGATAGGCTAAAAGTTTTAAGGCTGCTTTCTTCCCAGGCAGCTATCTCTCTAGAAAATGCTCTCCTCTATGCTTCCGTAGAACAAAAAGTTGCTGAAAGAACGCAGCAATTAAACGAAAAAAATATCCGCCTCGAACAAATGCTGCACGAGCTTAAACGCACTCAATCTCAACTTATTCAAAATGAAAAGATGTCTAGTTTGGGACAGATGGTGGCGGGTGTGGCTCACGAAATTAACAACCCGATCAATTTCATTTACGGGAATGTTGATTATGCCAGTAACTATGTGCGCGATCTGCTCCATCTGATTGAGGTTTATCGGCGAGAATATCCGCATCCTACACCTTTAGTTCAAAAGACAACTGAGGAGATAGAACTGGAATTTTTGGTAGAAGATTTGCAAAAAATCCTGGATTCGATGAAAGTCGGTGCAGAACGCATTCGGAATATTGTGCTGTCATTGCGAAATTTCTCGCGCCACGATGAATCGGATATGAAGCTGGTAGATATTCACTCTGGTATTGATAGTACTCTGGTAATTTTACAGCATCGACTTTCACAGGCAAAGTTTAATATTGAAGTAATTAAAGATTACGGTCAGCTACCTAAGATTAGCTGTTACGCTTCCGATCTCAATCAGGTATTTATGAATATTTTGAGTAATGCGATTGACTCTTTGGAGTCACGCTTCGCGATCGATGCTTTGTCAGAAGGAAAGAATAAATCCCAACTCCAACGCCTCCCCTTTCTACAAGCAGACGAGAAAGATAGAGGGGCAACGGAGGAATTTTTAACCCAAAATCGAAAATCGAAAATCCCAAGTCCCCAAGTTCTTATTCGCACAGAAGTTAAAGATAGCGATCGAGTGCTAATTCGGATTGCTGACAATGGCCCCGGTATGAGCGAAGATGTCCAAAAAAGGATTTTTGACCCCTTTTTTACGACAAAGCCGGTGGGTAGTGGCACCGGCTTGGGATTAACCGTTTGTTATGAAATTGTCGTACAAAAACACGGTGGAAAATTAACTTGTGTTTCTGCACCAGGAAAGGGAACGGAGTTTATCGTTGAGATTCCCATTCAACCGAAACATTAAGTCGGCACGACAAAATCAAAGGTGAGTAAGTCGTCAATGCAGGGAATTATCTCGGCTTTGATGTTCTCGTGTAACGGGTGAGGCAAATAGTTATCTCTGGCTTCAACGCTATCGAAAGTCATCAGAAATCCATGCGTAAAACCTTGGTTTAAACCCTCGCTGCTGGAGTACGGCCCACCAGCAAAGTAAGTTATGCCTGGAACTAAGTTTTTAAGCTCAGAAAGCTTGGTAAAAATGTCATCAATTTTCTCAGACGGCACTTCAGGCTTAAACTTGAACAAAACCATGTGTTGAACTTGAGTCACGGCTATAATTCCTAATTCCACTGCTTCAATTATTTGCGATCGCAACTATTCAAGGTTAATGAACTTTTCCAAAGCACTCACCACCGTTGGAGGCCAGCGGCGGATATTTTTGACCCAGTTGATATCTTTATAACGCGGGTCGAGTCCAACAGCTGCTACCCAGTTACTTTCGGCTTCGCCGTGTTGTCCGTTTACCCAAAGAGCTGCTGTCAAAGCTGCCCGCATATCGGGGAATTGAGGATATTTGCGGATGATATTTCTCATTGTCCGAATCGCTACTTCTATTTGACCTGTTTGATAGAGAGCGAGGGCGTAGTTGGCACGAGCAAAGGCAAAATTGGGTTCTAATTGAAAGGCTTTTTCGTAATCTGCGATCGCTTCTTTCCATTCTCCCAAACCGGCTTTCGCATTCGCCCGGTTGTTGTATCCCATCGCATCATTGGGACTCAGTTCCAGGAGACGATCGTAATCGGCGAGAGCTTCATCAAATTTTCCTTGCGCTTCTAGAACTGAACCGCGATTCAAATAAGGATCGGGTGCGTTGGGTGCAAGTTCCATCGCTTTGTTATAATCTGCGATCGCTTCTTCTAATTTGTTTTGACTAGCCTTAGAATTACCCCGGTTACTCCACAGCGCTGGGTTATCCGGCAATAATTCTATCAGCTGAGTCCAGTAAGTTTCAGCCGTCGCAAAGTCACCATTTTCTGTAGCGCTAAACGCTTTTTGTCCCACTTCGTTTACCTTTTCCTCTAACTCCTTTTCGCTAATACTTGATGGCGTTTCTGTTTCAGTAATGCTCGATGGTGTTTCTGTTTGGCTGACGTTCGATGGCGTTTCTGTTTCAGTAATACTCGATGGCGTTTCTGTTTCAGTAATACTCGATGGCGTTTCTGTTTCAGTAATACTCGATGGCGTTTCCGTTTCAGTAATACTCGATGGCGTTTCCGTTTCAGTAATACTCGATGGCGTTTCCGTTTCAGTAATGCTCGATGGCGTTTCCGTTTCAGTAATACTCGATGGCGTTTCGCTGACGCTTGATGGCGTTTCTGTTTCAGTAATACTAGGTGGCGCTTCGGTTTGTGCCATCACTGGCGAGATATTAACAAACCCAATTGAAATAGCAACAAGCAGTACAGTCAGTAAAGTTAGAATGCAACGAATCATAGAACGATCGCAAAAGCTAATGTTGTGTTTTGGGCTAGTATGTATGGACTGTTGTCAGCAGTCAGCCTTTACTTACATTACACCATATATAATCGTTTTTTTTATAAATTGCTTTTCTTAACTCTCAACATATTATTTGTAATCGTCATATTTAAGCAATCCTTCCAGCTTGATTTTTTTATTGTATGCCTCCTCTAATGCTTCCGGAGTAGTTGTCAATCCTAACACCAGTGTAATCCCTTCATTACTAATAGTGAATGTATTAATAAACCATTGATTATCTTGCTTAATAATCTGGCCCTTTATTTTAGCTGATTTTTTGGTAAATTTTGCTTGTGCAACATAATCACCGACAATTAATTGGCCAAACTCTTGTTTGTTCAGCCCAGAAACTCCATTACAAATAGCTCCCGTGTAGGACTCCAGTTTACCTATCTGTTGGAAAAAATAATAGAAAACCCGTTCTAATTCTTCAGGCTGCACAGATTCAAGAAATTGTGGTGTAGCTCTTTTCAATAGCTCTAAATAATTCCAGTCTTTGATAATTTCCGAGACAGCAGAATCAACGTAATTTTGTGCATCCAGCCAGATTTCCGCTCCTTGTGACATCATCTTAGCTGCTTTGGGTAGAAAAACCTTCAAAAGAACGACGATCGCAACTACCAAAGCCAGTACTAAAAGTATAAAAACAAGCAAAATCCCACCCAAAGCCGTCAGTAATTCTTTCATAAGTTTAGCCTCTTCTTTATATAATTTATCTCAACTACTTATAACCCATATGTTGCCAAGCAGCTGGGGTAACCATTCGACCGCGAGGCGTCCGCAGCATAAATCCTATCTGCATCAAGTAGGGCTCGTAAACTTCCTCAATTGTTTGCACATCTTCACCAGTTGCCGAGGCAATAGTTTCGATTCCCACTGGCCCCCCTTTAAAATTATCTATCATTACACTCAGCACTTTGCGGTCTGTCCAATCCAAACCGCGAGGATCGACATTGAAGACTTCTAATGCTTCGTCGGCAATTTTTCGATCGATCTTCCCCAGATTTTTCACTTGGGTATAATCGCGTACCCGTTTGAGCAAGCGGTTGGCAATGCGCGGCGTACCGCGACTTCGACCGGCAATTTCCTCTGCTCCTTCGCGATCGATCGGAGTTTTGAGAAGATCGGCACTTCGCAGTACAATCTCTGTTAATTCTTCTGGCTCGTAAAAGTGCAGCCGATGAATTAAACCAAAGCGATCGCGCAACGGCGAAGTCAGCGACCCCACGCGAGTTGTTGCCCCCACCAAAGTAAACGGCGACAGCGGCAAACTGCGAGTCCTCGCGCTCTGACCTTTACCTATCGCAATTTCGACTCGAAAATCTTCCATCGCTGGGTAGAGAAGTTCCTCTGCCATGCGCGTCAGGCGATGAATTTCGTCAATAAACAAAATTTCACCCGGTTTGAGACTCACCAGCAAGCCCACAATATCTCGCGGACGTTCTAGAGACGGCGCAGCTGTGATTTTACAGGTGGTGCCCATTTCCGCCGCCAGGATCAGTGCCATTGTGGTTTTGCCCAAACCGGGCGGGCCGTACAATAGCAAGTGATCCATCGTCTCGCCTCTACCTTTAGCTGCTTTGATGGCAATTTCCAAGACCGTTTTCAGGTCTTTTTGACCGATATAATCCGCAAATCGCTGGGGTCTGAGTCCCTCTTCCAGCTTGTCGGTTTCATCGCTTGTTGCGGTTGGTTGCAGTAAATCCAGTTTTGGCGATGCTTTTGGAGTTTTGCGATCGTCCTTTGACTCCCGACGCTGCTTCGGTTTGGGGTCTGGTTCGATGGGCTGTTGTTTGGAGGAAATTATCGCCATAACTATAAATCTATATTAATTAAATATTGGTTTTCCGATAGTCTCTAAATATCATCACTTGGGGAGCGCAAGACACTGCCATGCTAGCTAAACGAATCTTACCTTGCTTGGATGTAAAAGCGGGGCGAGTTGTCAAAGGCATTAATTTTGTCAATCTCAAGGATGCTGGCGATCCGGTGGAACTGGCGCAGGTTTATAACGATGCCGGTGCGGATGAGTTGGTATTTCTCGATATTACGGCAACTCACGAAGACCGCGAAATTATCATCGATGTGGTATATCGCACCGCAGAACAGGTTTTCATTCCTCTGACAGTTGGGGGCGGCATTCAGTCCTTAGAAATGATTAAACAATTGTTAAGAGCCGGAGCGGATAAAGTCAGCATCAATTCAGCGGCGGTACGCGATCCGGGTTTTATCGATCGAGCCAGCGATCGCTTCGGCAATCAGTGTATCGTGGTAGCAATTGATGCCAGACGGCGACAAGACGGCAATAACCCAGGTTGGGATGTATACGTGCGGGGCGGGCGGGAAAATACTGGCTTAGATGCGATCGCCTGGGCTAAAGAAGCCGAGCAACGCGGCGCTGGAGAGCTTCTCGTCACAAGCATGGACGCCGACGGCACCCAAGCTGGCTACGATTTGGAATTGACCCGCACCATTGCCGAAAACGTGCAAATCCCCGTAATTGCCTCCGGGGGAGCCGGTAACTGCGGTCACATTTACGACGCCCTCACGGAGGGTAAAGCGGAAGCCGCACTGCTAGCATCCCTGTTACATTACGGGCAACTTTCCGTAGCAGAAATTAAAACTTACTTAACATCCCATCACGTGCCAACCCGGGTGCTGTAGCATCTAAGAACTATACACTGAGACAGATTCAGCCCTCGCCACATCCGATCGAGCCAGCCGTGGCATATATTAGAATAGATAAAACTGTTACATTTCGTAAATATATGTTGATTGCTATTCTAATGTTTGATGTGGCTCTAGTGGCTTGGTCGCTGCACCTGATGCAACAGGCATTCGATCGCCAAGAGTTTTCCTTGATGCTCGCCGGTACTTTGGTAGCCATGTCCGCAGCCGCTATGTTGGTAGTATATTTCCTCATCGGAGGCTGCATGGGCTACATAGCCCAGATGAGTCAGCACACCTATCCGCTTTATTAAGGAAATTTGCGGCAAAGGTACTTGACAACATGGGGAGAATTAAGGCAATATAGAAAAGCATCGAAAGGGGCTATAGCTCAGTTGGTAGAGTGCTTCAATGGCATTGAAGATGTCAGCGGTTCGAGTCCGCTTAGCTCCATACTTATGTAGACATTACTCTAAAGGCAGGTTACTGAGCGTATCGATCTTATATTTAGTTTTAAGGAGATCGCTGTTTATTGTCTGGCGTGGTTTAGGTGGTACATTACTCAGGAATGGTGACTATTTAATAGCATAAGTTGGGGAGTGACTGCTTTATGCTGCTCTCGAAGGTTTGGCTTTAGCCCGCTGCTTAAAGCTCTCAAAATCGACTGCCTGGGATTTTTCTGCCGCTGTCCATATCTCGTTAACAATTTCAGACAAGGGAGGAATTACCAGCAGGACGTACTGACCGACATCTTTGCTTTTGTTCCCCGCCACTCTCAGAACTGAAGGCATCTTCTCAGGAAAGTCTGTCCAATCTGGCTGAACCCAGAATACATCATCATCAATAACAACCAACTGTTTATCGCGCAAACTGTCGTCAAACCCGCTCTCGTCTAAGAATTTGATAATTTTTCTCACTGTTTGAAGGGAAATCTCTTGCCTCAGATTTTTGATCGCCCGAATTTCTAACACCTGTTCCCAAGTGTAAATAACCGTCGGCTTTCGGGACGTGCCAATTCTGTGGGGTATTACCAGTTGCGATCTTTCCAGGTATTGCAGGCGATTCGAGCTTGTCCCTGTTAGTTCCTGAGTTTCCCGTCTTGTAAAGCCTTCTATGATAGCCATTCTGTTATGCAGAACCTTATGTATTACTTTTTTGACGAAACAGAATACGTTTTATTAAACCTTACCGAAATTGTAATACAATTGAGGGAACGTAGCAAAGTAGCAAAAAACTCTCAGGTAGCTTGTAGCCTCATTGTTTTAGACGCTGATGCAGCTTCAACAACAGTATGCCGAACTCTGGATTACTTGAACTAGCTCACGAAAAGCTCTATTGGCCTTCCCCAGAGCAGGTTATGGAGCCAACTGGTGCTGGGCCAAGTATTTATGCAAGGCTGGCTAGGGAAAAACTGGGAAGAACTATAAGAAATCTTTCAGATAGTGCTGGTGTAGAAGTAGGAGTACTGGCAGCAAATCCTGATGGTGACGCAACTGAAGCTCCCATTGCAATTGTCTGCGATTTCGACAGACAAGTGTCAGAAGCTACGCTTAGAGAAACTTATAAACTCGCTTGGAGCTTTTCTCGCTCCCCATCATTGATTACTACTGAACCCGATCGCTTGCGAGTTTGGACGTGCTACGAAGAACCTCCAGCTGAGTCTGACACCCTAACTCCAGTATTTGAAATTTTTAGAAGCGATTTGGAATCGTTTGGTCAGGCATCTCTTTCAGAACAGGCTGCTGAAACCTTCCGCATCCACTGGGCTGATTTAGTGTCTGGTCAGTTTTTTCAAGAACATCACAAGCGGTTTCAACGAAGTCACTCTGCTGACCAGATGCTACTTAGTAACCTGAAAAGCGTCCGTCAGCAACTTAGAGAACAGAGGCTTGAGTACGATACTATCCATGATTTACTAGCAAGAATTATTTTTATTCAATTCCTTTTCGATCGGAAAGATTCTAAGGGAAACGCGGCATTGAATACAAGGTTCCTTATTGAACTGCATGAGAGAGGAGAATTATTAGCTAGATATTCTAAATTTCCTGAAGTTTTAAGAAATCACAGAGACACTTATAACTTTTTCCGCTGGCTTAACAATAGATTTAATGGAGATTTATTTCCAGGGAAAGGAAGCTCAGAAGCAGAACGCGAGCAAGAATGGCAAGCAGAGGAACGAAAGGTTACTCAATCTCACCTGAATTTACTTGCAGAGTTTATCAGTGGTGAGCTAGAGATGGAAAGTGGTCAGCGTTGTCTCTGGCCTCAGTATTCCTTTGATGCAATCCCTCTTGAGTTTATTAGTAGTATATATGAAGAGTTTGTTAGAGAAGGTAATGATGATAAAGGCGTTCATTACACGCCGGGACACATAGTTGACTTTATTCTTGATGGCGTTCTTCCTTGGGATAGTGAAGACTGGGATATTAAGATTCTCGACCCGGCTTGTGGGTCTGGTATTTTCTTAGTAAAAGCTTTTCAGCGACTAATTCACCGATGGAAAAAAGCTCATCCGGGTGAGGAAATAAAATCAAATGTTTTGAAAGCACTGCTTGAACAGAACATTTTTGGGGTTGATATTAATGCTCAAGCAGTAAGAGTTGCGTCTTTTAGTCTTTACCTAACCATGTGTGACGAGATAGATCCTCGTCATTATTGGCAGGAGGTACGTTTTCCAAGATTAAGAGGGAATCAATTAGTCTGTGCAGACTTTTTCCGAGAGGATAAAGAAGGTTATCGCACCCAGTTAGATTCGGCTAAGTACGATTTGGTTATAGGCAATGCGCCTTGGGGAAGAAATACTGTAACTCGACTCGCCCAGTCTTGGGCAGGAGATAAGTGGAAGATTACTTACGGAAATATAGGCCCACTTTTTTTGCCTAAAGCTGCTGCTTTAACTAAAGCAGGAGGGCGCATTGCAATGATGCAGCCTGCTGGTGTTCTAATTTTTAATCAAATTGGCACTGCCAAAGAGTACAGGCAGAAGCTTTTTTCAGAATTCAAAGTTGAGGAGATAGTTAATCTATCTGCTTTACGTTTTGGGCTGTTCAAAGATGCTATTTCACCAAGTTGCATCGTTACAATGTCAGCTAATACCCCTGATGGCGAACCTTTGTCCTATATCTGCCCCAAACCAGTCCACACTAATGAAGACGACTATCGCATCGTCATAGAACCACAGGACATTAATCTAATTTATCCACAAGAGGCGATCGCAGATCCTTTTGTTTGGACGGCATTGATGTGGGGGGGAAGACGAGATTTAGCTTTGATGCGGAGATTGAGCCAGGAACAAAACTTAGAAAAGCTGGAAATTGATGGCATTGTGGCAAAGCGTCAAGGGGTTATTCGAGGCGATCGTAAGAAGTCACAACAAACAATCATTGGGAGAAGAATATTACAATCTACTCGATTTCCCAATGGCACATTCTTGTTTCTTGATGTCCAAGAGCTTGATATCAATCATGATCCCTATACCGACTCAAGAGCATCAACGGATTTCACTGCTTTTGAAATGCCACAAATGATTATCAAGCAAGGTTGGCAGAAAAGTAGTGGAAGATTTGAGGCAGCTATTACTCAATTAAACAATACTAAATCTGGTATTATTTGCTCCGGGAGTTATGTTAGTGTACATACTCCACAAGAATTATTGCCAGCTTTAGAAGCAGCTTGTTTAACTTACAACAGCAAGCTAGCTGTTTACTATCTGCTTCTTTCCAGTGGTCGCTTTGCCTGTTATATTCCCGAAGTTAAGCCTGGAGATTTGTTACGAGTGCCAATCCCTGAAGCTCGTTCAGGTTTATTGCAGGATATTGAAACCATTAATGATGTAGATCTACGGATATGTGAAGCATTTTCATTCAAAGATAGCGAGTGGACACTAATTGAGGATTTATTTAATTATACGTTACAAGATTTTAAAGGAAACAGTTCTTCTCCAGGACGACAGAAAACTCATCGGCGAAGTAAGGGAGAATTTGAAGATATTGCCGAGCCAGAACTTAGGGTATATTGTGCATATTTTTTGCGAGTCATTAAAGCAGGATTTGGTCAAAATAAGAATATTTGTGCAACTATATTTCAAGAGGAAAATCAAACTTATCTTCCAGTTCGGTTAGTTGCGATCCATCTCAACAGACCTAACCATGAAGAAGTACAGATAGAGCCTATAGACTCTACGAATTTACTTGCACAATTAAAGGGCTTGAATAAGTTGTTATTGGAACAGCAAGATACAGAAGAGGGAGGAATTTTTTATCAGCGTGTTGCCAAAGTATATGATTCTGTTCGATTGGATGGAGAAAATATTCCTACTGTTTATCTTGTCAAACCAGATAAAATACGCTACTGGACTCGCTCTATGGCATTACGCGATGCCGATGAAGTTGCCGCAGATATTATGATGTGGCGCACAGGTTTTAAGGGGAAATCGTAGGTTAGCCAGGAGTCATAGCGTGATGAGGAGACGACTAACAATTCAGGATATACAGCCATTGCCAGTTCCGCCTGATTTTGTTCAATTAGCGAAACAGTGGTGTGAAGACCAATCCATGCTTTTACTTGTATTCGTTTGGGAGGGATATGACTTATTTCAAAAAGAAGTATTATCCACTATTCCTTGGAATCAAAGTTATGAGGAATTAGAAAGAAGCCTCACTCAAAACTTTGTTCCCATAATTCGTAGACGCATGACAGGTTGGGAGCCATTTGATGTTGAACATGGCCCTTATGAATTTGAAACGCGGGAGCAACCTCCAGCACAATCTCCTCAGTATGATATCGCATTTGTTATGTTTGGCGATAGAAGAATTATGTGGCCTATAGAAGCTAAAATTTTGCATTCAGATGGAGATGTATCTAAATATATAAATGAGATAAATGCTAATTTTTTGAAGTGTCGATATGCACCGTTTTCTAGCGAAGCGGGTATGCTGGGCTATCTTCTTAAGGGTCTTCCAAACAACGCTTTCACCAACATTGAAGCAAAAATCCCCTGCAAGCTCTGCGCTCATCCAGAATTGCCAAATCGCGACCATAAAACCTCAGAACACAAGCGAACAGTTCCATCAGGAAAGCCCTATTCTGTTGACTTTCGCTGCCACCATTTGATACTAAAAATTGCTGAAGCAGTTGCTTGCACGACATCTTAGGAGCTAGAGGTAATTTTATGTTTACAAAATATAGTTTTCCTGATTAAACGTAACCCTTGTAGTCTCTCCGAACTTGTAGTCTCTCCGAAGCTGCTCTTAATCCAATACTCTAGGTTTTCTAGAGCGCCAGTCCAGTAAAAAAGGTTGGCAACAACAAAAAAATATGTAATAAAGAGCGAAAAGGGAGGAGGGAAGAGGGAAAAGGCAAAAGATTAATTCTTTTACTCCCCGCTCCCCTACTCTCTCCCTCTTCCCTCTCCTTTATTAAGCAAAAGCAGAAAAACCACTATCTGGGGGGACATCTTGCCAACGTCCCGAACCTACTGCTTGGATTGCTTCTTGCAGAGAAACGTCACCAGTATACAGGGCGCGACCGACGATCGCACCTTTTACTCCCAAGGGTTCGAGGGCCAGCAAACTCAAAAGATCCGTTAGGGAACTAACGCCGCCAGAAGCAATGACGGGAATGGCAATGCTAGTTATCAATTCTCGCAATGCTTCTAAGTTCGGCCCTTGTAGTGTACCGTCGCGATGGATATCGGTATAAATTATTGCCGCAGCCCCTAACTCCGCCATCTGCTGCGCCAGTTGTACTGCGGCAACTTCAGAAGTTTCTAACCAACCGCGAGTTGCTACCTTGCCATTACGGGCATCAATTCCTACTACAATCTTTCCGGGAAATTCCCGACACAGATCCCCTACCAGTTGGGGATTTTCCACCGCCACAGTGCCCAGGATTGCCCGCTGTACGCCCATATCCAGCATTTGGGCGACTCTGGTGCGATCGCGCAAACCGCCTCCCACTTGTATCGGCACCGACACCGATCGCACAATAGATGCGATCGCGTTCAGGTTCGTCGGTTCGCCAGTTTTAGCGCCATCGAGATCTACGACGTGCAGCCGCGTTGCGCCTTGGTCTACCCACTGTTTCGCCACCGAACTTGGATTTTCGTCAAATACCTGCGATTGCGAGTAATCTCCTTGATATAACCGCACACATCGCCCTTCTAATAAATCGATTGCTGGGATAATTTCCATTCGCCTTTCTGTCAACGCCTTCTCAAACAATCATCCTGTTTCAGATTAGCTCGAATAGGTTTTTTAAGGGGAGCGGGGGAGCCGAAGAATTAATATTTTCGCTTTTCACTTTTCGCTTTTCCCTCTTCCTCTCCCTCTTCCCTCTCCCACTCCCCCGCTCCCCCGCTCTTTTCCCTAGCCCCTAATCCCTAACCCCTAACCCCTAGCTAATTCCCAACCTCCAATTCCTCCAGAATGGTAAAGCGGATGTGATTGATAGCTAACTCGCCAATGGAAATTTCTTCTCCACTTTCTGGAGTAGTATCAGTTTTCAGCTTTTCAAAGGAAATGCCTTTACCAATCTCAACGTGATACCAAGCTAATCCCATGAAGAAACGGGATGGGTATGGCCCGCGATCGATCACGTCGTCCGGATTGGATTCCATTGGCAACCAGCCGAAACCCGGTACGTAGAACTCCAACCAAACGTGATTGTAATCTGGATACAGGGGTACGCCCAGTTTATCTGCCTGCTGAGGACACTTGTAGCGCCCAATCGTGCGGCAGGCAATGCCGTTTAAACGGAAGAGAGCGAGTAAAATACCGACATATTCGCCGCAGGAACCGACACCTCGTTCTAGGGCAACGTCTGGTGGGTCGATATGGGGTTTGATGCCGTAGGAAAGTTTGTCGTAAACGTAGTTACGAATCCGATAAGCTTTCCGCAACAAATTTGTTTCGGTGCCGATCGCTTCAATGGCAGCATTGCGGATAATATCGGTATCCATCGCCAACTCGTCATCATCGACTAAATAGCGCTGCTGAAATTCTGGCGAAAGGTCGGGAACCTTTTCCAAGTCTCGCGGTGTGAGGCGATACTTGATACCGTAAACTTCCACAAGTGCCTTCCAACCAAACAAATGCCGTTCGTCCGGTTTGAGGTTGTCAAACTTAAACACTGCTATCCGCTGTCCGTCTACAATTTCTTCTGTAAAGGGAAGACCGACGGCAGAAATTTGACGGACTTTTTGTCGAGGGGTCTCCGATGGTAAGGCGATGCGCCATTGCACGTTTTGTAAATGCACCGCCTCTAGGGGTAGAAGTTCCTCCACGTAGGACATTTCGATCAGAAAGCCGTTAGATAGGGCGTAGTGTCCTTCCTGGTTGTAGTGGAACTGGAGGCGATGAATAAAAGTGCGATCGCGATATTCTAATTGGTGTGGTGGATTGGCATTCGGATCGTCTCTGATGTAAGCCTCCTCCCCAGCATAGGCTACATACAAGCTATCCTTACCAGTTTGGGGGTTTGTCTGGAAGGCCAAACCAGTCGGATTCTCAAACGGCGTCAGAACGCTAAACAGCATTTGACCAGTAGCCCGCTCCAGACAATATACCGTTTGTTCGATATCGTCAGAAACCCAGAGTTCCTCACCCCGCACCGCGATATGCTCAACTCCAATACCAGGTGAGTAGAATTGGGTAATCAGCCTAGCTGTGGCGCGGTTGTAAATAAAGATGTAGCCCGCTTTCTGACAAGTGACGTAAAGGGTCGATTCCCAAACCGCAATCCCATTGGCTGTATAGGGTAAAGTCACAAAATGTTGCGGCGTGAAATCCGTCGGAGTACAAAAGTAAACGGAATCTTCTTTTGTGAACCAAATCGTGTCTTCCCAGATTCCCAAACCTGTGGCACCCTCAAATTGGGCGACGCGATCGGGGTTTAAGATAGAAGTATTCTCGCTGTTGAGATCGATCGAGAGCAAATATCCCCTGGCCGAGTCTAGGGCAATCAGCCGATCGCCCGCAACAGCAAGGCCGTGGAGTGAGTAAGCCCCAATGGGTCGCAGCAGGTTTGTCTGGGAATTCGATCTTGGTGGAGGAGCAAGCATTTCTGTAATCATAGCCAAATCAGGTGAAAATATATAGTAGTGCGAAAAAAAGAGCCTTCGCGAGCTAACTGGGAGTTATGCGATGCGACTGTACAGGTTTGCTATTTTGCAACTGCAAGAGCGGTAACATCACCTAAAATTAAGTCATTTTATCTGCTTATTCATTTCCCCAAAAGGGAAGAAATGCTATGACTGCCAACACTGTTACTTCCAAATATCGTCGGGCTTCGCTTAGTGCGATCGCTAGAACTGGTCGTTCCCATTCTGCTGCTCTCCTCGTTTGGTTGCCAATATCATTATCGGTAGAAACCCAGACTCGAATTGAATCGTCTTTTACCAATAAACCTTTGCTCAGCGCTGCTGTTGTGCCATGACTGCAATGAAGTCCTTCTTAAAGTTAATTACCTTTTGTATCGTCCTGCTGTTAGGTTTCGGGATTGTCACTCACTTCCCTACAATGATTACGGCACAGTCACAACCGCCTACCAGCAGCCAAGGGCTACCGAATACTTGGGGAAACTACGAACCAGATCCCAGTATCGGCAAACCCGGTCGGCGCGAGGGGGGAGGAACGCGGGGGCCGTGCGCGTTCTCACGAGATCCTGGCAAGACTCTGACTGCTTTAGTACCTGTGATACAAAGGAAGGCAGGTAATTCGGACACAAAAACCGTTGCTTTTGGGGCAACCATAGAGGGATCTCCAACTTTCTTCTTTTACGTGCCTCCAACGGCGGCGCAAAGAGCGGATTTTTCCTTACAGGATAAGAACGACCAGAACATTTATCAAACCACTTTCAGCATTACTGGAGATCCTGGAATTGTCAGCGTTACCCTGCCCAGTTTTGCGAATTCGGGATTCTTAGAGTCCAAAAAAGATTATTTTTGGAGTTTTGCGCTCAGTTGTAACTCAAAAGCTGAAGATTCGTCAGACAGATCCGGCGTACTGGCTGTCAATGGATGGATACAGCGCGTACAAGCCAACCCCGATCTCGCGCAAAAGTTGGGCCAAGCGACACTGCGCGACAAGGTAGCTCTCTATACTAAGGCCGGCATTTGGTACGATGCTCTCCACTCTCTTGCAGAACTGCGTCGTAGTTCTCCCAATGATGCCAGTCTATCGGGTGCCTGGACTAATTTGTTACAGTCGGCTGGACTGGATAAACTTGCCTCCGAAGGATTGGGGCAAAATGCTTTGCTACCGTAAGAAAAGCTAGGGATTAGGGGCTAGGGGCTAGGGATTAGGGGCTAGGGGCTAGGGCGTCGGGAAGAGGGAAGAGGGAAGAGAGAAGAGGGAGAGGGAGGAATTTTAACTTTTAACTTTTGACTTTTGACTCCCCCACTCCTCCCTAACTCCTAGCCCCTAATCCCTAGCCCCGACGCCCTAGCCCTAATCCCCAGGCAAGCGGGCTAGGTAAAATTGCTTTTGGCTTGAGCTAGGTAACACTTTTGCTGTTGACTAATTGATAAGAACAACAAATAAATTGTTACTTTATTGGCAGCTGGCTTGTGAAATTATTCGTTTACCACACCCCCGAACTGACTCCGACCGATAGCGTTCCCCATTGCGCGATCGCTATAGATGTTTTGAGAGCTACAACAACGATGGCTACAGCTTTGGCAGCAGGTGCCGAGGCGGTTCAAGTCTTCAGCGATCTGGAAAAATTAATGAGGGAGAGCGAAAATTGGCCTGCCGAAAAGCGGATTCGCGCAGGCGAACGCGGCGGGGCGAAAGTACCGGGCTGCGATATGGGCAATTCTCCCCTAGATTGTACGCCAGAGCAGGTGCAGGGACGCCGATTGTTTATCAGCACTACTAACGGCACTCGTTCTCTACAGAGAATCCAAGATGCTGCTTCGGTTTTGGCGGCGGCGTTTGTCAATCGCAAGGCTGTTGTGGATTATATCCTAGCTCAGCAGCCAGAAACGGTTTGGATTGTCGGTAGCGGTTGGGAAGGCAGTTTTTCCCTGGAGGATACCGCTTGTGCTGGTGCGATCGCTCACAGCTTGGTGACGGCACAAAATGCCAAATTAGATGATATCGCTGGCAATGATGAAGTAATTGGTGCGATCGCCCTTTACCTCCAGTGGCAAGATAGATTGCTCGAACTGATGCACCACGCCAGTCACGGTAAACGTTTGCTGCGCTTGGACTGCCACGAAGATTTAAAGTACTGCGTTCAAATGGATCTTTTGGATGTTCTGCCTATCCAACGGGAAGCTGGTGTTTTGGTCAAGGGATAGGGGCTAGGGGAAGAGGGAAAGGGAAGAGAGAAGAGGGAGGAGGGAAGAAATTCCTAATTTTGACTTTTGACTTTTGACTTTTGACTTTTAACTCCCCCACTCCCCCGCTCGCTCGATCGACGCTACATTAACTATTGAGCGTCTAAAAGCGATATCCACCAGATAGGCAAGTCTGAAGTAATTAATCATTTTTAACAGAGGCCGATATGCCAAGAACGCAACGCAACGATAATTTCATCGACAAAAGTTTTACCGTCATGGCAGATATAATTCTCAAAATTCTGCCTGCTAACAAAAAAGCAAAGGAAGCTTTTGTCTACTACCGCGATGGGATGTCCGCTCAAGGTGATGGTGAATATGCGGAAGCTTTGGACAATTACCACGAAGCGCTAAAGCTGGAAGAAGATCCATACGATCGCAGCTATATCCTCTACAATATCGGGCTGATTCATGCTAGCAACGGCGAACATGAAAAAGCTTTGGATTACTATCATCAAGCGATCGAACTCAATCCCCGCCATCCTTCAGCTTTCAACAATATTGCTGTGATCTACCACTACCAGGGAGAAAAGGCCAAGGAAGCGGGTCAATCCGATGAAGCTGAAGCTTTTTACGATAAGGCGGCGGAGTATTGGAAGCAGGCGATTCAGCTTGCGCCTAACAATTACATCGAAGCTCAAAATTGGCTGAAGACGACTGGGCGATCGCAAATGGATGTGTTCTTTTAATCATCGGTCATCGGTCATTGGTTATTTGCTAATAACGGCGAACTAATAATTAATGACCCATTCCCCATTCCCTATTCCCCATCCCCCATTTTCAAAATTATGATTGACCGCGAACAAGTCCGCAAAGTTGCTCTTCTAGGCCGCTTACAATTAAGCCCAGCCGAAGAAGAACAATTCACAACTCAATTGGGCAGTATTTTAGAATATTTTGAACAGTTGAGCGAGTTAGATGTGAGTAAAGTCAAGCCTACCACAAGGGCGATCGATGTTAGCAATATCACGCGAGCCGACGAACTGCGACCTTATCCAGACAGGGAAGCTATTCTCGATTGCTCTCCCGATCGAGATGGCGAATTTTTCAAAGTGCCGCAAATTCTAAGTACAGACGAGTAGAAAACCATCCAAAAGGGTGATGAACTTTTTTGTTCTTACCCTTTTGGCTTCTCTTTAACTACGAACAGGAATTCATCTAGAATAGAAGTAACAAAATTATCATAAAAGCAAATAAGATAATATGGTTCAAGAAATCACCCAAATCGAAACAGAATCAAAACTAATGACTCTAGATGAGTTTCTGGATTGGTATCCAGAAGACGGTAACGGTATTTTTGAATTGCATAATGGGGTCATAGTCGAAATGCAACCAACAGGAACGCACGAACGGGTAACATCAGAATTAGCAGCTGAATCATTAATTGAAATTCGACGATTAAAACTTCCCTACTTTGTTGCCAGACAATGTGTACTTAGACCTACTGATTCGGATAATTCAGGCTATAGGCCAGATGCGATCGTTCTGGATGAGAAAGCGCTAGAAAATGAACCACTGTGGAAAAAAAGATCTTTAATTACTAAAGGTGAGTCTACGCGATTGGTAATTGAAGTAGTCAGTACCAATTGGCAAGATGATTATCTAATGAAATTAGGTGAATATGAAAAGTTTGGTATTCCGGAATATTGGATTGTTGACTATTTAGGTTTGGGTGGTAGGCGTTATATTGGCAATCCGAAACAACCGACAATTTCGGTTTATCAAATGGTGGATGGAGAATATATGGTTAATCAGTTTAGAGGAAGCGATCGCATCCAATCTGCCATCTTTCCTGAGTTGAATTTGACAGCAGAGCAAATATTTAAAGTTGGTCAATAGTTTTGACTGCTTGTTAACAGTTTAGATTGATGCCTAAAGGTATTAGCAGATATAAAGAAGTAAAATCTCTGTAAGACATGGGTTTGACAAAAAAAGAGTCTGTAGGGTACATCAGAGGTGCAGAATTTTGGCAAGGCTCTTTAATTTTAACTTTAGCGCTCTGACGCACCCTAGTTAATTAGGTTTGACCGCAAATTTGTTGCAAGGTCGTGGTAAAATCCGGATAGGAAATTGCCGCAGCTTCGGCACCGTTAACAGTAGTTGTACCGTCAGCGTTGAGAGCTGCGATCGCCAAACTCATTGCTATCCTGTGATCGGTATGACTGTCAACATCAGTACCTGTTAAAGGCGTACCGCCAGTAATTTCCAAACCATCCGGTAATTCCGTTACTTTCGCACCCATCCTGTTGAGTTGGTTTGCCATGACAGCGATGCGATCGCTTTCTTTGACGCGCAATTCCGCTGCATCCCGAATTACGGTTGTACCTTCGGCAAATACTGCCGCTACGGCTAAAATCGGAATTTCATCTATCAAACGAGGTATCATTTCACCGCCGATTTGACAAGCTTTTAACTTACTGTGACGCACTCGCAAATCTGCCACCGGTTCCCCAGCGACAATCCGCTGATTTTCTAACCCGATATCTGCGCCCATCATACCAAGAGCTGCCAAAATGCCGGTGCGCGTGGGATTGACTCCCACATTTTCAATTAGTAACTCAGAATCTGGTACGATCGCACCAGCAACCAACCAAAAAGCCGCCGAACTGATATCCCCAGGTACGATTACAGATTGTCCTTGCAGTTTAGCAGGGCCGACGATTGTCGCGCTATTGCTTTCCGGGTCTACAATCACCTCTGCGCCAAAAGCCTTCAGCATCCGTTCCGAGTGGTCGCGAGATAGCGCCGGTTCAGTTACCGTCGTTTCTCCTTCTGTCAATAAACCAGCCAAGAGGATGCAGGATTTCACTTGTGCCGAAGCAATGGGAGAATTGTAAATAATCGGCTTTAACTGCTGTCCTTGAATTGCTAGAGGCGCGAGAGAATTCCCCTTCCGTCCCCAGATTGTAGCACCCATCTGCTGCAACGGTTTGACAACGCGGGACATTGGACGCGATCGCAGCGAACTATCCCCCGTCACCGTAAAAAATCGTCCGGGATGAGAAGCCAAAATTCCTAACATCAGCCTCATGGTAGTACCGGAATTTCCAGCATTCAAAATATCATTAGGTTCTAGCAGCTGACCGAGGCCAATACCCCGAACCCGTACTAACTCAGTATTCAGCTCGGAAATTTCTGCCCCTAGTGCGCGGAAACATTCTGCGGTACTGCGCGGGTCTTCGCCTAAGAGCAATCCTTGGATTTGGGTTTCTCCTGTCGCTAAAGCACCCAGCATTAAAGCGCGGTGGGATATGGACTTATCTCCCGGAACTCGGATTGGGCTAGCGAAAGACAGCCCAGAGGTGGGTTTTTGGATGAGTAAAGACTGCCGATCTTCAGTAATTTTGTGCGTGACAACCGGAACTGGCATTGGGATAGACTGGTGGAAGACTGCGAAGTTAGATCCTACCCTTTCCCCTGCCTCGCTGGGTCATTTTTTTGGGAATTTTATCAGTTTGTCGATCGTATTTTATGCTGACGCATCATCGCAAGCCTGTTTGTCTATCCCTCGTTTCTACAGATCTGCCGATTTGGTCTGTGGTGGAAACTTCCGCTACTATATACCAAAAAGACCGCGATCGCTTCCATTTGCTTTTGAGCGAACCCCCAATTCACGAACAAGAAGCTGTTGATGATTCCCCGCTGGAGGGAACGCTACCCGGTGTATCGCCTCGTCTGTTGTGGTTAGAAATTTCGCCTCGCCGCGTGATTATGACGATGCAAGGAAATGGTAAGTTGAGTTATCGTCATCTTTGGGAAAACGGCGTTTACGGTCTCAGCCGTTATTGGCTGCACACGCAATTATCCCAAGGACAAGGGCAGATACGCCTGCGTAACTTTACTACTGACTTGACTCTGGAAGGACGACCTTTTCCCGAACATCTGCGTGTGGAATACGAATTGTGGTCTGAAAAAGTGCAATTGGGTCGCTATATTCTCAATTTAGAAATCCATCACTGAAGAATTAATAATTAGTCTTTAAAAAGCTCTAGTGCCTTATCAAAGTTAGCTTCACCCGCTCTGCTTTGCAAAATTGAACGCGCTACTTCAATAAAAGCCAGGTCGGTTTTTTTGTCAGCTTTAATAATTTTGCTTGCGGGGTAATAGCTGACATCATCTGAATCTGTTTCGCCAGTTGTGCCCGTACACAAACTGGCTTTGCCTTTATCCCATAACACCGCTTTACCTCGCAAAGTAAACTGAAACCAAATAATTTGATTATTTTGGATGTCAAAAAACATATCAAAATAAGACTCGTCGCCTTGATACCAAATTCGTTTTATGCTAGTATCTTTGGCGGATTTTAGTATTTTCTGATCGATTTGACGTAAGGAATTTGCCAGTGCTTGTATCTCATCTTTGTCCATAAGAGAATCCATTTGATAGCTAGGGGCTAGGGAGTAGGGACTAGGGATTAGGGGAAGAAGCTAGAATCAAGGGTTTAATGGAATTAAGAACATATTAACTTTCATTGGTTGCGATACTCTCCCTAGCAAAAATCATCACGCGCTCAGGCCGAATGGTGAAGTTAACGTAAAAATTTTAATCTAATATACCTAACTATGTAATACTAATTTGTATCGCCTTTTTCAGGATATTAAATTTAATTTGAAATCTGCAATTTGAAAATTGAAATTATTCATGTGCAATTAGGCGTTAACAATTGGTGATATTTGTCCGGCTTGGACGGTGAGAATTTGAGAAGAATTTAACCAAGCTCGATCGAACGCGCTTAAGTGAGTCGTGGCGATCAAAGTTTGAAATCTTTCTTGAATAGTGTCCAACAGTTGATTTTGACGGTTAAGGTCTAGTTCCGCGAGGACATCATCAAGAAGCAAGAGGGGCGGTTCGCCAACGACTTCTTCTATTAATTTTAACTCTGCCAGCTTTAAGGCTAGCACCAAAGTGCGTTGTTGACCTTGGGAACCGTATTGGCGAGCGGGTGTTTGGTTAATAAAAAACTCAATTTCGTCGCGGTGAGGGCCAACAAGTGTAGTACCTTGGTATTGTTCGGCGACGCTGCGCTGCTGAATCTTGTCGAAAAAAGCCTGCTGTACCCATTCTGAGTTATCTTGTTCCAAACCGATATTGGGCGCGTACTTAACTTCCAGCACCTCCATACTACTGCTAATTGCTTGATGCCACGTTTGTGCAATGGGAGCCAAACGCTGCAAAGCTCTCGCTCGACGCCTGGTAACGCGGGAACCGACACTTACTAATTGTGCATCCCAGAGAGCTAATTCCGTATTTTGGGCGATCGGTTTCGCGTTTTCCGCCAGCAGCTTTAACAGAGCGTTGCGCTGACGGAGAATTTTATTGTACTGATGTAAGATGTGCGCGTAGAAAGGTTCGAGCTGAATTACCAGCGTATCCAACCAACGGCGACGCGACTCCGGGCTACCTCTTACCAGTTCTAAATCCAAACTGGAGAATTGTACCGCATTGAGCGTACCTAAAAATTCGATCTGACGCTTGAGAGATTCCCCTCTCTTGGCAACAGTACGGCGTCCGTTGCGGCGCAAAGTTAAACCCAAATCGACTGTACCTGTTTCCCGTTCCAGGGTAGCAACAATTTTACCTTCTTCCGCTCCTTCGCGAACCAAATCGCGATCGCGCGTCACCCGATGACTCTTCAGTGTCGAGAGCAACTCCACCGCTTCTAGCAAATTGGATTTACCTTGTGCGTTATTACCCACCAAAATCGTTTTGGGGGCGCTAAACTCCACCATTTGATTGAGGTAGTTGCGGAACTGATGCAGGTGAAGGGTTTGAAGGTACATCTTTGTAGGGGCTAGAGGTTAGGGATTAGGGGCTAGGGGAGAGGAAAAAGGGAAAAGGGAAAGGGGAAAAGGGGAAAAGGGGAAAAGGGAAAATATTAATTTTTCCGCTCCCCCGCTCCCCCGCTCCCCCACTCTTCCTCTATCCCCTATCCCCTAATTTCTAGACCCGACCTGCTGTTCGCCTGCGAATAAACAGCTTCTCCAACTCAATCCAAACAAACATCAGCATACTGAAACCAACGCAGATAGCGAGTTCCAATCCATCCAGAGCTTGAGTGCCAAAGAAAGCTCGCAGGGGTGGAACGTAAATCAGCATCAGCTGCAAGATCGTGGTGAGAATTACAGCACCCCAAACAAAGGGATTTGTCAAGGGGTTTAACTCGATCGTCAGTTGGGTGTTAGAGCGAATCGCGATCGCATGACCCATCTGTGCGAGGCAGAGAGTAGTGAACACCATTGTCTTCCAGCGATTCGGATCGCCTGACATATGGGCGTGCTGGTATGCCCACCACATCATTGCGATCGTCAAAATAGAAAAGACCAAGCCAATGCGAACCATATAAGACCCCAATCCTCGCGCAAAAATACTTTCGCGGGGACTGAACGGAGGACGCTTCATCACGTTAGGTTCTGCCGGTTCCACTGCCAAAGCGAGAGCGGGGACGCCATCGGTAACTAAATTCATCCACAAAATTTGCAATGGCGTTAAAGGTACATCTCCCAAACCGATAATCGGAGCGGCAGCAATAGTCAGCACCTCACCAATGTTGGAACCGAGAATATATTTGATAAAGCGGCGGATATTGGTGTATACTACGCGCCCTTCCTCTGTGGCGGCGACTATAGTGGCAAAATTATCATCCAGCAATACCATATCGCTGGCTTCTTTGCTGACATCGGTGCCGGTGATACCCATTGCGATGCCGATATCTGCCTGTTTGAGGGCGGGAGCATCGTTGACACCATCACCGGTCATGGCGACAAATTGACCCCGCGTTTGCAGAGCTTGTACGATGCGTAATTTGTGTTCTGGGGAGACGCGGGCGTAGATGCTCACCTGCTCTACGACTTGTTCGAGTTCTGGTTGGCTGAGCCTTTGCAATTCTTGACCGCTGAGAACGCGATCGCCTTCATTGGCGATACCCAAATCGTAAGCGATCGCTTTGGCAGTCAGTTGGTGGTCGCCGGTAATCATCACCGTTCTAATGCGAGCCTGCTTACACTTGGCTACCGCTTCCCGCACTTCCGGACGCGGTGCATCGAGCATTCCCACTAACCCCAACCAGATGAGATCCTGTTCGATCGATTCATCCGGTTCTGCGGGTGTTTGGGCACCCAAAGGTTTGTAGGCAAAACCGAGTACGCGCAAACCTCGACCCGCCATCTGGTTATTGCGATCGAGAATTTCCCGGCGTCGGTTTTCCGTCAGTGGAACTTTGTCAGATCCCACCTGCGATGAAGCGCAGCGTTCCAATATCAGTTCTGGAGAACCTTTTGTGTACATCACCAATACAGAAGAGGAACCCGGTTCCCCCGCTTCTGCTTCCCAATCTCCTGTTCCCGTTCCCCGACAAATCACGCTCATGCGCTTACGTTCGGAGGAAAAAGGAATTTCGGCTACGCGAGGCATTTGGGAAGTTTGGGATTCTTTTTGGATATTGCCCTTACCTGCCAGAGTTAGCAGCGCCCCCTCTGTCGGGTCTCCTAAAATTATCCAGTTACCGCCTTCCCGTCCGCGTGTGTTGTCGGCTTGACACTGCAACTCGGCGTCATTGCACAGCACGCAGGCTAACAGCAGGGTTTGCAGTTCGGGATATCGATCGCTCGCGACCGGTCGATCGTCCAATTGAAAGTCGCCTTTGGGGGTGTAACCTTCGCCGGTGACGCGGAATGTGACATCGCCGGTGGCAACTTCCTGCACCACCATTTTGTTTTGAGTAAGGGTGCCGGTTTTATCCGAGCAAATAGTGGTCACCGAACCCAATGTTTCTACTGCGGGCAGTTTGCGAATCAGAGCGTTGCGGCGCACCATACGCTGCGTTCCCAATGCCAAAGTTACTGTAATTACAGCTGGCAAACCTTCTGGAACTACAGCTACTGCCATACTCAGAGAAACTTCCACAAGTTCGATAAACCTGTTTAAGTTCCAGCCGCTTTGGAATAAACCGATCGCTACTACAAAAGCGACTAAAATTAAGGAGCCGCTTACCAAGACATTGCCTAGCTGACCCATCCTTTGTTGCAAGGGAGTAGGTTCGCTTTCCACACCTTGCAGCATGGCGGCGATCTTGCCGAGTTCGGTCTGCATTCCGGTGTTGGTAACGATGACCTTAGCGCGTCCTTGGACGACTTCAGTACCTTGAAAGACGAGGTTGATGCGATCGCCCAAAGATGTCTCTTCGTCGAGTTGCAATTGCGATCGCTTATTTACTGCCTCCGCTTCCCCAGTCAGCGCGGACTCGCGGATTTGGAGATTGGATTCTTCGATCAAACGTCCGTCTGCTGCTACCTGGACTCCGGCTTCCAGGAGCATGATATCTCCCGGTACAAGTTCCTTGGCGCTGACTTCAATGGTTCTGCGATCGCGAATAATTCGCACCTTGGGAGAAGAAAGGCGTTTGAGGGCGGCAAGTGCTTTTTCGGCGCGACTTTCTTGCAGGTAGCCCAAAACACCGTTGAGGATCACAATTGCCAAGATGGCGATCGTGTCTTTGAAGGGAACTTCACCGCCAGACCCTCCTGGCTGTTGCAGCTTGACTAAATCTACGATACCGGATATCATTGCTACGCCGATCAGCATCAGTAGCATAATGTTGGTAAACTGATCGAGCAAGATCTGCCAAGCACTGCGACCGCCGGTTTCTTGCAGTTCGTTGGGGCCGTAGGTTTCCAAACGTTTTTTAACTTCGGCGTCAGTCAAACCGGAATCGCGATCGCTCTCCAGTCTGCGAACGGTTTTCTCGGCATCCAAGGTGTGCCAAGCTACTTCCTTTTCTCCTGGGGAAATGGCAGCAGGTGAAGAAGCGCCGCTAGGTGTTGCCCACAAGACGCGCTCTTTTTTGCGATCGGATTTGAGCAAACCAATTATCCAACAAGCGCCACCCACCAGCAGACAGACATAAGGCAACCATCTTATTAGTTGAGCTGTAAATAAGTTAATTCCAATACCGCGTGGATCTGCAAGGTTGGTACTGCCTGTAATCAGAACGCACTGCTGGTTTGACCCAGCGCAAACTAGATAACCGGAGGCATAGGCTGCGGCTATGCCTATTAAAGAGATCGGTACTGCTGCTATCAGTAAATTTGTCTTTTTCACGTTTACCTCTCTACTCTGAGAAACTGAGCTCGTGGGTTGGCTGAAAAATATTGTCGCCCTACAAGCTAAAGCCGGAATAAAGTTGGCTTGTGCGGTGGCTTAAAAATATAGTTGCCTCACAAGCCGCAATCAAGTTGATGGGAGTGAGGGTTGGATTAGGGGCCCTGGGGATGCCACCCATCGAACACCTCTTGGGAGATCGAGTCATAGTTGCCGCTTCCCAAGTAAAGCTGGCGTCAATCCAGATCGCTGCGATCGAGTTGGAGCGATCCATCCCTTTCCTGCCTATGCCAGTTGTGCGATTTGTCGGACAGAGACTTAACAAGAGCAGATGAGGTCACGGGAAATTCGAGAACGCCTACAAAAATTAATCATAAGGTTTTAGTTTGATACACGGATGCCATCAGAGCGCTCATTCAGTTAAGCCTGGAATTTCTGGCGAAGTGGGGACGAAGACTGGCAAAGCTTGTGGTATGAGGCGAAATTTAGCCGGAGTGTAAGTGGTAAGCTCTCCATCAGTATTAATGGGACGAGGTTTAACCGTAATCACTTCAAACTCTTCTCCTTCCAGAGTGCGAACACCGAGCCATTGTGGGTGCTGTCCCAGACTGAGAGCCAGTAGCTGTAGCAGCAATTGCCACCAGTGCTGAATTTCTAGGCTGTACAGGTCTAGCCTTTGGTCGTCGATCTTAGCGTCATCGCGGACAAGCATACCACCGCCGTAGTATCGTCCGTTGCCTACAGCAATTTGCACGGTTTTGACGCGAATTGTCTCGTCACCCTGACGGATATGCGCCCAGAAGGGTCGAGCTTGCCAAATGGCTTGGGAAGCAGTTGCCGCATAAGCGAGTTTTCCCCAACGTTGCTTTACTTCTTTTGTTAGCTGTTCGGTAATTTTGACGCTCAGTCCCAAACTGGCAACATTGAAGAAATGTTTGCCGTTCACCCAGCCTAAATCGATCCGCTGTATATGACCGTCGGCGATAATTTGGCAAGCTTCGGGTAGATTGGGGGGAATGCCGAGAGTGCGAGCGAGGTCGTTAGCTGTTCCCAAGGGGAGGATACCCAAGGGCAGTTGCGTTTCCAGGAGAGCATCTGCGGCGGCATTGAGGGTACCATCGCCGCCACCGACGATCGCCAAATCGACGCGATCGCAGTATTTGTGAATCAGTTTGGGTAGATGCTTTGGCTGTTCGGTAGACTCCTCAAACAACTGGAAGCCTAACGCTTGCAATTGCTCGATCGCCTGGGAGAGGTTTTGTTGACCTCGCCGGGAGTGACGGTTTACTAACAATAGGGCTCGCCGATTCATCTGGGCCAGGGGTTAGGGGTTAGGAGCTAGGGGCTGGGGGCTAGAAAAAGTCAAAAGTCAGGCATTCAAAAGTCAAAAAGAAGAGAAAAAAGCGAAAATATGAATTCTTCCGCTCCCCTACTCCCCCCCTCTTCCCCTAAACCCTAACCCCTAACCCCTAACCCCTGACCATAGTTAGCTTGCTTAGGAGATTAAGCTTATTATCTTTTATTTAAATACCGCAACCATCTGTAGTTATATTTGTGTTTCAGAATTGCCGGTGCTATCTATGACCTATTGCCTCCGCATTGCAGATATACCCACCAGCGAGCGTCCGCGAGAGCGGTTAATGACTCATGGCCCTAAAAATCTTGCGACTGCCGAACTGATAGCGATTTTACTCGGTACGGGTCAGGGGCCGGGAAAACTTTCTGCGGTAGGCTTAGGACAATATATTTTGCAACAATTGAGTCAACACGGGCGCGATCCGCTGGCGGTGTTGCGGGATATCAGCGCTGCTGAATTGATGAAGATTCCCGGCATTGGGCCTGCGAAAGCTACGACGATTTTAGCGGCGATCGAATTGGGAAAGAGAGCTTTTGCGTCGCGACCGCTCGATCGCACAGCTGTGGAAAGTCCCGCCGCTGCTGCGGCTGCTTTGAGTAACGACCTGATGTGGCAGCAACAGGAACGTTTTGCAATCTTGCTGCTGGATGTCAAGAATAGGTTGATGGGCACTCAAGTGATTACGATCGGCACAGCCACAGAAACATTAGCCCATCCGCGAGAGATTTTTCGGGAAGTCATTCGCCAGGGAGCCACGCGAGTCATAGTAGCGCACAATCATCCCAGCGGCAACGTCGATCCGAGTCAGGAAGATATTAATTTGACAAAGCAGCTATTAGTAGGGGCGCAGTTTTTAGGGATACCGCTGCTGGATCATTTGATTTTGGGCAATGGAGACCATTTAAGTTTGCGAGAAACAACTGGATTGTGGGATGAGTACCCGCAAGGTGATTGATATTTTTGGCTGCCGATTGTAGATTGGCGCTACCTGTGTTATATTAAAAATTCGCGGGCGATTAGCACAGTGGTAGCGCACATCCTTCACACGGATGGGGTCACTGGTTCAAATCCAGTATCGCCCATTTGAAAATCATTTTTTACCAACCTCGGCTGGATAATATTTGTCTAGCCACGATCGAATCGAAGATTTTAAGATAGTTTTTTCCGTCTCTTTAATACCGGCGGGGTCGAAGCGATCGCGGTAATGAAGCTCGACTATTGGTATTATATCATCAATTAAGTCAGATGCGGCTGACTCCTCTTTCATCCGTTTAATCCAGGATTTTAAAGACTCGGACGGGTGACGGGTTAATCCTAACTCATTTAAAGCTTTTTCGATTACAGCAAATTCGGAATCCTTTGTAACCAAATCAGATTTAGCCTTTGCTTTCGGCAATATCCGTTTTGCAGATAAACGGCGCACGCCTTTTTTATTACCAAATCTCCACATCGGAATTAATATCAACGGCAAAATCAGCCACCATCCATATTGTAAAGCCTGACTACCGATGATAGTTCCTAATTTGAAAGTGAACAGCGACCATAAATCGGAAATAAATCCAAATTTAGAAGCGTTTGCATCCTCAATGCTTGTCCAATCCGCAGGCGTTGTATCTAAGATTTGCCATCTCTTATTCAAATATACCATTGTCCAAGCATGAGCATGGCGACTTCGCACAATATATTGATTTTCTAAACTGCTAAATTCGCGAACGGAATAACCGACCGCATAACGCGCTGGGATACCTGCTGCACGCAACAAAAGCGTAGTTGCAGTCGCGAAATATTCGCAATGTCCGGCGCGAGTTTTCAGTAAAAATGTTGATATTGGAGTTGCATGATTTTCTTTGCCAGCCAATTGGAGAGAATAAGTAAAGTTTTTCAGGAAAAACTTATCGACGCGGTTTACTATTTCTGGCGGTGATTTACCTTGGATATCCAGTTGGCGAAGGATTTGATTAAGTGCTGGCTTTTCTGGATCGGGTATTTGCAAATCGTCTTCTGTTGGTGAGTTATCTAAAGAAAAATTATGATTAAAATGGATATCGTAAGTTATATTATTAACTTTTCCAGCTACTTTCACCGCACCATACTTATTCTTCTCCATCCGACTGACTGGTAATTCGTCTATTTCAAATGTTCCATCTGGTAGCGTTAATAAACCTTGACCGCCACGCAGAGTAGTAGAAATAGTGATTGTAGAATGATTCGCGGGTTGATTTCCCAAACGCCAACTCGTACCATCTTTCTCAGGTTGTACGGAAGTAAAATTCGGTTTAGCTGCTACCCACATGGAAGCTTTATACTTATTATAAGTTGCTTCCCTCAACAATCGGGGAAAATTTTGTTGATTTTCCGTAGCGACTCGGAACGCAATTTCATTCGATCGCTTCAATACCCCAATATCTCCTATATTCGTTTGTTTCTTCAATGAATTTGTCTCTAATTCGTTACCATTGCTGTACCATGTCGCCACCCGGTCTTCTATGGTAAGATGGAGTTGATGCAATCCCAGTTGTCCGATAAATCCAATACTTCCAGCAGTTAGAATGAAACACAGCCAAAGCATCGGCGAAAATCGTTTATACCGGACTGACCAAAGTGCGATCGCTAACAGCACAAACATCCCAATATAAAAATAAATATCCCTAACATTGGCGTTACTAGCTGCTAAAATACAAATAGCGAGATAGAGATAGCTGATATTAATGGTAAATCGTTTATTTTTGTTCGTTTCTTCTTCGTTGAATAAAAGAAAAAGTGTCGTTATATCAATTTTTTCTTCCAGCGAGTAACTTTGAGTAGCCAGCAGTGGGAACGAGACAACCGGAAGCCACTGGAAAAGAGTATAGACGAAGTAAAAAGTGGGATTTTGAATCAGCAGAAAAATAGATATAAAAATTAGAACAATCAGACATAAATTCGCTATGCGACGCACATCAGCTTTGGAGAAATCCCACCGCCAGGAAATGAAGCGAGAACCTTCGATAAGGATAGCCATCGGTATGGCAAAAATCCACATTCCCGTTTGCCAACCCCAAAAGATTAAACCTGCACCCAGCAGAAGCATTGGTGTTTTCATAACTGCATTAATTCCTCTTGGATTTTGCCTAAGTTTAAGATGCGGAAAGTTGCCATTCCATCTGGCATTGATTCGCGATCGAAGTTGTTTGTTTTATCTGCATCTGTTAAAATTAAGACTAAACTATGAATACCCATCCCACTCAGATAATTAACTAACCTTTTTCGGTCATCATCCCAACAGAGGAAGATGCAGATACAGCCACTCAATAGCGAAACCCTCTCCATCACTACAGGAATAATCGCATCAAAAGATTTATCCCGACAAGCGACAACAGAAGCGAGAATTTCCAGCATTTTGTCGGTATGACTCAAGCCTCTACCAAAGGTAAAACAATAAGCTTCGTGTCCGACGAACATCAAATCTAATAAGGATTCTTGAGTTTGCACTTCGCAGGCTAAAGAAGCGGCTATTGCTATTGCTTCTTCTAAGATTTGACTATACTTAACGCTTTGAAATGTATCTAAAATCAGCGCGTGGCGGACAAAAAATTCATCTTGTTCTTCTTTGACAATTGGTTTACCAACTTTCGCCCAACTTTTCCAGTGAATTTTTCGCAGGGAGTCTCCCGGACGATATTCTCGCAAAGACCGAAATTCCTCTGAATCTCCCACCGATGAAGCTAACGCCACACCACCAGATTGATATCTCCTCGCGCCGGGAAGTTTAATCGGTGGTACGTTGTATAATTTGGGCAAAACTAACAAAGATTGCGGTAAATGATTGGTTACACAAGCATTGAATAAACCAAAAACATCGGGTCGAATAACTGTTAAATCAGCAAACCGAATCACGCCTCGATAAGCAGGTGCAATCTCATAGACGATTTCGGTTTTACTGTTGGGTGGAAGCGGAGGTAAATCTATCGCTTTCGCTGTCGCTACTCGTTTCCTCGCAATCAACCACACCCAGCGATAATATCCCACATATCTATCAAAAGCATTCCGTTTTTCTTCTTCAGGTTCCGGTGTGGCGATAAATTCTGGAAAAGTGGGACGGGGGTCGGCAAAACTTTCCAATAATTGCAGGTTGTTTTGGATTTTGTTGGTTTTGTTGTGAATGACAATGCGGTACTTGAGGTTGACGCCAACTGTTGCGAATCGGGGGAGAATCCGAACTGCACTGAAACGGAAGGTAAAAAACCGACTGGAAACAATTGATATGATGAGGATTGATAAAAGGAAAGTAAATATCTGATAAGTTAAGTTTTGATTGGTATCTAAGCCAAGCGTGGCTGAGATAATCAAACATAATAAAATTATTACTCCACTGGTTGTCAATCGTCTGCGGCGCGATTGTTCGAGTGCATAAGTGAAATGGAAAAGTCGATAAAGAAAACGTTTCATTGTCATTTGATTGTCTCCTTATCCACGACTATAAACCTGTTTTAAAGGTACGTTGTTGCGCTTTAGCGCTCTTTATCCCAACAAACCCTTGGAAGGGCGAAGCATTCGGACAGAAAATCTTGGGTTTTGTGCAATAAATTGTCGCCCGAATGCTTCGCCCCTACCCTAAATTTGGACATAAACCGATTTCCTAATTTCACTCAAGTGGGAACAGGTAGAGATTTGAGTATTTCTTCCACAACTCCGGCGGCGGTTTTCCCAGAGAAACGCGCTTGGGGTTCCATAACTAACCGATGTGCAATTACTGCTACCGCCAATTCTTGAATATGTTCTGGCGTGACAAATTCATAGCCATCGAACAAAGCTAATGCTTGGGCAATTTTCATTAAGGCGAGAGAACCTCTAGGACTTGCACCTAATTGTACGCCTTCTGCTGACCTAGTAGCATTGACAATATCGACAAGATACCGTTTTAATTCTTCACTAATCCTAACTTGTTTGACCTGCTGTTTTAATTTTATGATATCTTGGAGGTCAACGCAAGGTTGAATGGTATCGATCGGATGTTGTTGAATTTGATCTGAAAGTAAATTTACCTCATCTTCCGGCGATATGTATCCCAAACTAAATTGCAGCGCAAATCTATCCATTTGGGCTTCTGGAAGCGGGTAAGTCCCGCGAGATTCGACGGGATTTTGAGTAGCGATGACAAAAAATGGCTCTTTAAGTTTGCGGACATTTCCATCAACGCTGACTTGAAATTCTGCCATTGCTTCTAATAGCGCCGATTGAGTGCGCGGTGAAGCGCGATTGATTTCGTCAGCTAAGACAACATGAGCAAAAATCGGCCCTTCGTGGAAATGAAAGGTGCGATCGCTCGGATCTAGCATCGAAATTCCTAATATATCTGATGGTAGCAGATCTGGTGTAAATTGAATGCGTTTGAAGCTGACATCGACGGAATATGCTAATGCTTTGGCTAAGGTGGTTTTACCTGTTCCGGGATAATCTTCTAGGAGAACGTGACCGCCACTAGCAAAGGCTGACAACAGCTTTCTGATTGCTGTTGATTGCCCTTTCATCACCTTTTGAATATTGTGACAAATTTTTTCATAAATTTCTTTGCCAGATAAGGTATTATTGGAGTAGTTGGCATTATCCATTTTTGTTCGCGATCGCAATATTTTTGGGAAATTTGGCGATTGAGATTCGGGTGCTTACTTTAGCTGGGATAAGGTTATTATAAGGCTGATTTAATCCTTCCGGAAGTCGGATGTAGCAAAACTTTGAATAATGCCCAGTATGGGAGCGATCGCACCAATAAAATAGGGTTATTGTGCATTGTTGTGAATGGCGATCGATCCGCAAGCGCGATCTCAATAGATCTTTCCTCCAAAAGAATCTCAAAGGGCAGGCAGGATGCCTACCCCACAAGAATTTTTGGAGATTTCTAATACACAAAGTAATGCAAACAAACACGATATAAGTGCTGGATGATACTTTCGATCGCGATGGGGGGTTAGACCCCTCAGTGCGATCGCAAGACGATCGGACAACATTCTCCCACTCTCCGCCTCGATTTGACGGCGTTTAAGGTGATTGAATAATAGTATGTTCGGGAAAATGTAATAAGAATTGTATTGCTTTGACGACTAAAGCCACTTTAAGTTCATATACTAATTTCTGTATTCCATCGTTTGCAGATAAAACGAGGAGGCCCAAAATGGCTCACACTTATGAGGTATTGGTCGATATCAGAGAATCCTCTGCACCAAGCACCAATGCCTTTCGCTGCGGAACAACAAGGTACGAAATCGATGCAGAATCTAAAGCTTTAGCTGATAATATGGCACTAGCCCAAGCTAAAAGCGAGCATCCACAAGGTTGTGAATACGACGTCCGCGTGACAAGGTTACTAAAATAAAGGCAACACCGAATCTAACCTTAAAAATCGTTTCCGACGCGATCCACACTCTCAGTTTTGTTAAGTACTATTAATAATTCTGAATAACTGTAAGCTCAGCTATTTTGGCTGGGCGTCTGATGAATTGTGGCAATTCATAGTCGGAAACGATGCGATCGATTGCTCATCACCTCTGCACGATCGGCGATCGTTTTTATTCTCTCCGCTGCGCTGCATTGTTGAGCTGCTGGCGCTGTGCGACCTGGATTAGCATAATTCATCAAAAGACCGGAACCGACCTGTTTCAAAATCCTCTAATCCTTGTTGAATCCCCTTTATTGCTGCTTCTGAGTCTTGCGCTTCCCACTCTAGGACGTTAGCTAACAATTCAGATGCAAGCAGATTGACATCTTGACCTTGCCGAACAGCCTTATCGCGGAGTCGCGCTTCTAATTCTGGGCTGAGGGTAACAATTATTGCCATTAAACTACATCCTTTGGCATAAAATCTTTGTAGGCTATTCCAGCAAAGATAGGCGATCTCTATCCTAGTAATGTGCAACAATTATATAATAGATAGATGTACCTGACCAACCGACGCAATAGATGGTTTCACCAGAATTACTTACCAGTATACAACGGCTTACCCGTGCAGATAAACTCTACATAATGCAGGTTTCGATCTCTGAATTAGCCCAACAAGAAACAGACCTCATCAAACCTGACCGATCGTATCCTATTTTGTCGCCTTACGATGCGTTTGAAGCAGCAAATACTATGCTCAAAGTATTGCAAGATAGCAAATCTCAAGACCATGAGTAACGCTGAAAGATATCCTTTTATCTGTGCTGACACTGCACTGGGGGAAGTTGGGTTTCGTCCGTAGCATTTACCCCACACTCAGCAATTCATCGAGTTTGTTTTTCAAATCTGAAGATACCATTAGCGGTTGATAAACTTCACCCTGGTATGGTTGCCAAACATATCCCGAACTGAACGATCGAAATGTTGGAGGCGATCCAATTTCCTGCCAAATTGTTTCAGCTAAAACTAAGCCAGGAAAAGATTGAAAAGAAGTTTCTGCAAGTAACTCGCTATAGGTTCTAAACTCGTCTACTTCTAAACCAACTAAAGCATACCGAAACTTGGGAGCAAACCGTAAATGTTGATAGAGCAGAATACCAATTTCTGTCATAATATAAGCGGTTTCAGGTGTGTCTATTCCCACTTCACTTATGCCGCTAGGAGAAACTCGACACCACCAATTATCCTCGATATCCTGAAAAATTCCCGTTTGACATTGAGATTGGTTCTTATTTGAAAAAATCAAAGAAACTCGCTCGAAATGGCGAGAAAACTCCTCAGCGGCAGTCTGTTCTGTACCACATTCAGCCGACAAACTAAATATCCATGACATTGCTGTTCTCCTTTTGATTCCCTCGACTCATTTAACTTTTTCCCAATCGTTTTGAGTATTTGCCAGTGCAGCCTCGTATTTCTCTAATAACATTGTAGTCTTGGGCAAGATACTTACATGAGTTGGGCTGTCCTGAACTGCTTCCAAATCTCCGGTGATTTTGCTATCTTCAATTTGCCAGACGGGATCTTTTCCTTTGCCGCCAAATTTATCGGGTCTTCTAAAAGCTGGTAGACTTTCGATTGAAAGCGAAGTAGACATTCCCTTTGTATTTCTAATTGCGACAGCTACAGGTCGATCGGTAGAATTTTGGTCTATTTCCGATCGCAAATATCCATTTTCGTCAAGCCAATTTCTAGGCATTTGTTCTACATCAATATCAATACCAGGTCGAACTCCTAATAATCGAGCGCTACGCCCTACTTTAGGTTTACCGTTTTCCTCTGCCATCCCTCGGTAGTAGAGTTTAGCCATCTGCCAAAAATAACTTTGCGCTCGCCAAACTAATCATAAGGATTTGCCAGCTAATTTCAGTATAGAGATGGATAAGCGATCGCCTATTCCTTCTGCTGTTGCTCCTTGCTGAAAAACGGCAACAATAGTATCTAATATAACACGGCTTTCCCTTACCCGAACTACGCCATCAGCATCAGTTTTTAGTGGTGCAATCTCAGATTCGATCGCTACTTCCATCACCAAATTGACCTAGTTGCCTCAACAGTAGATCGAACTCGATCGCGATCGCCCCAGAATCAGCTTTTTAGTTCATTCACCTCTTTTCCTTGCCCAGAGAGGTTTTCAGCCCTCTCCGAAAAAAACACTTTTCCAACTTCACACTATACTTCACACTCTTGCATTACAATAATTATAGAGAACGATAGGTATTATCTCTCGTCTCTGACTATGCTCAATTCCCCTGAAAGCCCCACCAAGGATGTAGAAAGTGGTTAATACAAACCCACTCATCGCACAGCCACCTAAAGAAGTGCCGTTAAAAAAAGCACCTCTGATTCGAGCGATCGCACAGGTACGCTTTCCACCTATTCTTTCGATCGAAAAGAAAGATTTTGTAGCTTCATTTCAAGAAGCCATTCGAGAAAAATATCCCATCCTTCAACCAGAACAAACTCAGGGTTTAGTTTTTGGTTCTCAAGGTGTTATGCAAATTGCACCCCAATTAACTTGGCGGTTTGTAGATCTAACAAACAATTGGCGAGTTTCATTAGCACCTAACTTTGTTGCACTTGAAACAACTGCTTACTCAAGTCGTCGTGATTTTTTAGAACGTTTAGAAAGCGTACTTGTAGCACTTAATAATAGTTTTAATCCCCAAATTATTGAACGATTTGGGTTGCGATATATCGATCGATTAGTTGGACAAGATGCCAAAGATATCGGATCGCTCGTCAAACCTGAAATAGCTGGCATTGCTGCCACAGAGTTTAGAGAATATGTTCAGCAAACTATTAATGAATCTTTGTTTATCATGCCAGAGGGAGGTGAACAAATTATCGCTAGATGGGGAATTATTCCGGCTGGTGCTACTTTCGATCCAGATGCGATCGAACCTATTCCCGAACCTAGCTGGATACTCGATTTAGATATGTCCCTTTCCAAAAATAGAGAATTTAGCATTGAGGAGTTAATGAGTGAATCAAATCGGTTTGCCGAAAGGATTTATACTTTCTTTCGATGGGTAGTCAATGATGAATTTTTGCGACGCTTTGGGGGTGAATTATGACTACTCTTTTAGGTAAAAAACCGGATGAGCGGTTATCGAGTACTTCTGCACTGGGAGCGATGCGGAATTTAGATACTCATCCCTTTATTGGCTGTAGTATTTTCCTGTCTCGTTCTAACACAACCACTTCCACAATAACAAGCGATCGCAATTTATTAGCTGCTTGGGAAATGACCACAAGTGGCGTTACTCTACCATCAACCAGTTCTCCACAAGTAACGCAGAAAGCCCTTAATGAACTGAGAAGATTGAGTGGGTTAACTTGGGAGCAACTGGCTAAAATTTTCCATGTTTCACGCCGAAGTCTTCATTTTTGGGCAAGCGGACAACCGCTATCTCGCTTTAACGAAGAAAACCTAAATCGGCTTTTGGGTACGATTCAATATATCGATCGAGGAAGTGCAAATCTCAATCGCAGTTTGTTATTGAAACCCGGTAGTGATGGTAGACCTCTTATTGATTTATTGGCGCTAGGTAAACACGAAGAAGTTAAACAAATTATTGGTGCTGGTAATGCTGCTGTCAAACCAGAATTAGTGCCTTTATCGGAAGAAGCACGAATGTCACGTATGCCACAAAATCCAGCAGATTTAGTTGATGCGCTCCCAGATTCTATTCATCGTGAGGTAGGAAAATCTAGACCAGCGAGAGCAGCAAGGAGTCGAAGAAACAGTAGTGAACAATGAGCGTGATGTTTGGATTCAGGAAGTAGATACTGCTCTGAAAGATTGGTGTCAGGGTGATTGCGTGCTTGGGGAAAATTGGTTTGTCTACCGCTTCGATCCTCAACGTCAGAAGGATTTGTAGTGTCTCTGGAAGATATGACAGCAAAGGATTATGTTGAGAGCGATCCGCTTGATTTAGATCACTTATCATCAAGAATTGAAAATGGAGGTTGAAGCTTATATTTGATGAAGGAAACGATCGCCCTTCTCCCCTCCCCAAAAAACTAAACCACAGAAACCCGGTTTCTTCAAGAAACCGGGTTTCTAAATTACCGCACTGTTCCTTTCAGTGCTTCTGCGTCAATCCCTTTGGTCAGATAAATCCGCACCAAATGACCGATAATTGATAGTTGCAATGGTAATTTACGCAACTTTTTCACCCATTTGGGTTGAGAACTCCGATCGATCTCGGACATTTGCAAGTTTAGATCGGAACAGCGATGCAGGCGATCGAAAAACTGTGGATGTTCGGTGTCGAGAACTGATGGGAATGCACGCGCTGCTGTTTCGTTGGTTTTGCGAATGACTTCCCGATCGAATTCGGTTGCATCGATTCCCAGCACGTTATAAAAACCAGTGCGTTCGTGAACGGTGAGGGTATGGGTCGCAAATACTGTCAGTAGGAAAAAGCGACTCCATAACCGAGATTGCCAAGTTTGCCAGAGTTTGGGTTGCGATCGCAATAATGCTTTGAAAATATCTCCGTGGCGGTTTTCGTCCTGACACCAGCTTTCAAAGTAGCGGAATAGCGGATAAAACTGATTTTCGGGATGTTTTTCTAAATGGCGATAAATAATGATGTAACGCCAATAACCAATCTTCTCTGATAGATAAACTGTGTAAATTACCCACTCGATCGGGAAGAATGTATAAACTCGATTTTTTGTCAAGTAGGCTAAATCCATCGTCGAGCCAAAATCGCCCATTGCTTTGTTGAGGAATCCCGCATGACGGGCTTCATCTCGCGCCATGAGGTGAAACATCTCGGAGAGTACGGGATTGCGATCCTTGAGTTTGCGCGAGAGTTCCTTAAATAGCAGAAAGCCGGAAAACTCGGAAACGCAAGACCTCTCCAAATAATCGATAAATGCTTGTCTGGCTTCTCCAGTCAGGTTTTCCCAAGAGCGATCGAACGTCTCATCCCGGACAAAGTGATGCCGATTGTAATCCGCCCGCATTTCTGCCAGCATTGCCTGAAATTCGCTGTCCTGGGCTGACAAATCCAGCTTTGCCGCCGTTTCAAAGTCTGTCGTGTAAAAGCGGGGCGTGAGGATGTTTTCTTTGAGCGCCTTCGTTTTGCTTTCGGATACATCCAGAGTGGGCTTTGGCACAGAAGTAACCATAGTGTGCGATCGGTTCCCTTGAAACTTCATAGCTATTAAGTTATAACACTTGCCGCTTCTTGAACAGACTCTTCAAAAAAAGTAATAAACTTCCTCTCGCCCAGTCCAGAAACCCGGAGAAACCCGGTTTCTTGAAGAAACCGGGTTTCTATGCAAACAGACTTTGTTAAGTTATACAAACTCTCGATCGCATTCATAGCTCGATAGCTATATAGTATGCAAGAGCCGTTTAATTGAACTGAAGCGTGCCTGCTCGACGATGTTACTGCACATTGCGCTCACAGGTATCGCCAAGAAAACAATTTCTTAAGAATGAGGGAACTCAACATGAGCCACGATTTAGCCAGCCGCCTGCGAGAAGGTACAAAACATTCCCACACCGTCGCGGAAAACACGGCATATATGAAGTGCTTCCTGAAAGGGATTGTAGAGCGGGAGCCATTTCGCAAGTTGCTGGCAAATCTGTATTATGTTTACAGTACGTTGGAAGAAGCGCTGCGGCAGCATCTGGAGCATCCAGGAATAGGAGGGATATATTTCCCGGAACTCAACCGCACGGCCAATCTGGAAAAAGATTTAGCATATTACTACGGTGAAAATTGGCGCGAGGAAATTACTCCTTTACCTGCTGGTAAGATTTATGTCGATCGCCTAAACGAAATCGCCAATACCGATCCGGCACTTTTAATCGCACACGCCTACACCCGTTATATGGGCGATTTGTCCGGCGGTCAGGCATTGAAAAATATTGTGCGATCGGCCCTAAATTTGCCTGCCGATATAGGTACTGGATTGCATGATTTCGAGCAAATTGCCACCCCAGAAGCCCGACGAGAATTTAAGGAAAAATATCGGCTTGCACTCAATTCCTTACCGCTTGAAGAAGCAACAATTCAACGCATTGTAGACGAAGCTAATTATGCTTTTCAACTCAATCGCGATGTTGTTCACGAATTGGAAGACGATGTAAAAGCTGCCATTGGCGAACACGTATTCGATCTGCTCACCCGTCAGGATAGACCGGGTAGCACAGAGCGAGTTCCGCACAATTCCGTCAGCGAAGCTCCCGTGCTTCAACACAGCATTTAATTTAGTTACTGCACCAAGTTATAAACCGGGTTTTTTGCTTTCGACTCAGCCTCAAAACTTACATTTTGGGTTGATAGCAACCGCCAAGGCAATTAGAACGTTCTTAATTTCTGAAACCCTTGACTCGAAGCTATTATTCCCCTAGCCCCTAACCCCTAACCCCTAACCCCTAACCCCCAGTCCCTAGCTATAAAAACCCGGTTCTGAAGTCTACCAAACAAGAAAGGAACTCCAGCGCATGAGCTTCTCGCTACCCACCGTTCAATTTGACTCAGAATTACTCCGCAAATACGACCAAGCTGTACCGCGCTACACCAGTTATCCGCCGGCGACAGAGCTGAAACCTGAGTTTGAATTAGTCGATTTCAGAGCTGGGATTGCAGTCGGTAATTATAAAAAAACGCCATTATCTCTCTACTGTCATATCCCGTTTTGCGAAACGCCTTGTTATTTCTGCGGTTGCAATACTGTGATTACGCAACGCAAAGAAGTAGCAGAACCTTATCTGGACTATACGGTGCGTCACATTCGCCAGATGGCAGATTTGATTGATTCCCGCCGCCCGGTCGAGCAAATGCACTGGGGAGGAGGAACGCCGAATTATCTCTCTTTGAGTCAAATTGAAAAGTTATGGGCAGCGATTAATCAGCATTTTCGCTTCGCTCCAAAAGCGGAAATTTCTATAGAGGTCAATCCCCGATATTTAGATCGACAATATGTTCTATTTTTGAAAGATTTGGGATTCAATCGGATTAGTTTTGGCATTCAAGATTTTAATCCGCAAGTGCAGGAGGCAGTTAACCGCATTCAACCAGAAGACCTGCTATTTAATGTGATGGATTGGATTCGAGAAGCGGGGTTTGAAAGCGTTAATGTTGACTTGATTTATGGGTTGCCTTTCCAAACCTTAAATACGTTCCGCGATACTATCCACAAAACGATTAAACTCGATCCCGATCGCATCGCTGTATTTAATTTTGCTTATGTACCCTGGATGAAGCCAATACAGAAACGGCTTCCCCAAGAAGCACTTCCCAAAGGGCCAGAAAAACTCGATATTTTGCAAATGGCGATCGAGGATTTGAGCGGCAATGGTTATGTGTTTATTGGTATGGATCATTTCGCCAAACCAAACGATGAATTGTCGATCGCACAACGGCAAGGAAAACTGCATCGCAACTTCCAAGGTTATACTACCAAACCGGAATCGGATTTGATCGGTTTTGGCGTTACTTCTATTAGTATGCTGCATGATGTCTACGTTCAGAATCACAAGCGGCTGAAAGACTTCTATCGAGCTATTGATGAGAACGTTTTGCCGATCGAACGCGGAGTGAGTCTCAGTCAAGATGATGTGATTCGCCGCACGGCAATCATGGAGTTAATGTGTCAATTCCAATTGTCCAAAGATGATTTTGAAGAAAAGTATCATCTCAGCTTCGATCGAGATTTCGATGAGTATTTTGGCACGGAACGATATGAGTTGAAAAAGCTGGAAGCTGATGGATTAGTTCGCCTTTATCACAATCGCATTGAAGTGACTCCAGCAGGACGATTGTTAATCCGCAATATTGCTTCTGCTTTCGATAGCTATCTGAAGCATAAAACAAATACCAATTTCTCCAAAGCAATTTAATTCTCGGTCAGCGGTCATTAGTCAGTAGTCAGTTGTAATGACCGCTGACCATTGACTGCTGACTAATGACTAATCAAATGAGGGAGGCAAATAAATAATGCGTATCCTGATGATTCAACCCAATTATCACTCTGGGGGAGCCGAAATCGCCGGAAATTGGCCTCCCAGTTGGGTGCCTTACGTGGGTGGCGCATTGAAGACGGCGGGCTTCAATGAAGTACGTTTTGTTGATGCCATGACTAACTATATTGAAGATGCTGAATTAGTGGAAATCATCCGCAATTATCAGCCCGATGTAGTTCTGGCAACGGCAATTACGCCGATGATTTATAAGTCTCAAAATACCCTGAGATTGGTGAAAGAAATCAATCCCGAAACAAAGACTATTATGGGTGGCGTTCACCCAACTTATATGTATCGGGAAGTGTTGAACGAAGCGCCTTGGGTTGATTACATTATTCGCGGTGAAGGCGAAGAAATTACTGTTAATTTAATGCGTGCGATCGCAGATGGTACAGACCTGTTAAATCGCCGTAATATTCTGGGTATTGCTTTTCTCGAAGATGGCAAAATTGTAGCAACTCCAGCCCATCCTCCCATCAAAGATTTGAATACGCTTACTCCAGATTGGAGTCTTTTAGAATGGGAAAAGTACATTTATACGCCTCTCAATACAAGAGTTGCGGTTCCCAACTATTCAAGGGGTTGTCCTTTCCGCTGTCGGTTTTGTTCCCAATGGAAATTCTGGCGCAAATACCGTTCTCGATCGCCCAAACATTTCGTTGATGAAATCGAAAGGTTGGTAAAAGAATATCAAGTGGGCTTCTTTATTTTAGCAGATGAAGAACCGACAATCAACAAATCTCGGTTTATGGCGCTATGTCGCGAACTGATCGATCGCAATCTCGGCGTACATTGGGGCATCAACACGCGAGTCACCGATGTTTTGCGAGATGAAAAAGAACTGCCTTTATATCGCCAAGCCGGATTGGTTCACGTTTCGTTAGGAACAGAAGCCGCCGCCCAATTAAATCTGAATTTATTCCGCAAAGAAACTACGATCGCAGATAACAAAAGAGCAGTACAACTGTTAAGAGAAAACGGCATTTTAGCAGAAGTGCAATTTATCATGGGATTGCCCACCGAAACGCCAGAAACGATCGAAGAAACTTATCGGATGGCGCGGGATTGGCAGGCGGATATGACTAATTGGAATATGTACACGCCTTGGCCATTTTCCGAACTGTTTCAGGATTTAGCCGATAAAGTTGAAATTCGCGATTATTCTCACTACAACTTCGTCACGCCGATTATTAAGCCGGAAAAGATGACGCGGGAAGAAGTTCTCAAAGGCGTACTTCGCAACTATGCCCGATTTTATTCTTGGAAATTTCTAGAGTATTGGTTGGAAAAAGATCCATTTAAACGCCGCTATTTGCTAGGATGTCTGTGGGCATTTGTGAAGACGACTTTTAACAAACGCTTCTACAATCTCAAACGAGTTAAGCAGAAAGGTTTGCACACGGAAATTGAGTTTGGCTTTGATGAATCGAGGATTTTGAGTGCCGAACAAATGGCTAATTTGAGACAAGAACGTCCGGCGGATATAGATTTTGTGGGAACTATTTCAGCTTGTGGCGCTCCTAACGATTTGCAGTCAGGCAATACTTATACCAAAGCGCATCAACAGCATGATATAATTCAAGTTGCTGTGATTGAGGACGATCAACAAACTCGGATCGATTTGCGCGTAAATCTGCGGGCGCAAACTGGCATTGAAGTTGCCAGCGAAGCCACAAATGCGGAAACAGGCTTAGTGCTATTAGAATCGATCGATGTTGATGTTGCTGTGGTGGATAGCACTTTACCGGATATGGATTTGGTAAAATTCATTCGCAACGCCCGTAAAGTGCAAGCTAATTCTTACGTGATTCCGTCCAAAATTTTGGTTCTGGTAAGTCCCGATGGACAAGAGGTGCTGTGCGATGCACTTGCGGCGGGAGTCGATGGTATTTGTGCCAAGAATGCTCCGATTGAAAAATTAGCAGAAGCGGTACGAATAACACATCGGAATGGCAAATACCAAGACCCTGCGATCGCGCATCTTTTGCCAACAACTGTGACCGCAGGATAAATACAGGACTTACTGGCGAGAAACCGGGTTTTTGAACGAAAAGTTTAGCCTTTCAGCTTGAGTTAACTGTAAAAACCCGGTTTCTGACCCTGGTGCGAAACTGGCGAATCTGACAATTTGATTTGAGATTTTAGCCAGAGGTTTTAGATTTATTCATGAATAAATCTAAAATCCAAAATCTTTTTTGTGGTAGAGGAAAGTATTAATGACATTCGACTCCGTACAAACATCACCTGAGAATCAACCAGGTTTAAATTGGTCGATCGTAATCTTTTTCGCGATCGTACACCTGTTCGCATTATTGGCTCTTTGGTGTTTCTCGTGGTCAGCAATAGGAGTTACTTTATTGCTGCACTGGTTTTTAGGAAGTATCGGCATTTGTTTGGGCTATCATCGGTTATTGAGTCATCGCAGTTTTCAAGTTCCGCAATGGCTGGAGTATGCGATCGCTTTTATCGGTGCATTAGCGCTTCAGGGAGGCCCGATTTTTTGGACAGCCGGACACCGTTTGCATCATGCCTATACCGAGGATGAATACAAAGATCCCTATTCCGCCCGGAAAGGATTTTGGTGGAGTCATATGTTATGGATGATCTTTCCGAGGAAAGAATTTTTCAACTACGAACAGTACAAGCGATTCGCTCCCGATTTAGTGCGAGAACCGTTTTACTGTTGGCTCGATCGCTACTATCTTTTTCTGCAAATTCCTCTAGGAATTTTGCTCTATTTCTTAGGTGGCTGGTCGTTTATAATTTACGGTGTTTTCTTGAGAGCCGTTCTACTTTGGCATAGCACTTGGTTTATTAACTCCGTTACTCATGTATGGGGATATCGGACATTTGAAACCAATGATAATTCTCGCAATCTTTGGTGGGCAGCAATTGTTACTTATGGCGAAGGCTGGCATAACAACCATCACGCGCATCCCAACGTAGCTAAAGCAGGCTGGCGCTGGTGGGAAATCGATGTTACCTGGTGGGCAATTTGGTTGCTGAAAAACTTAGGCTTAGCCCAGAAAGTAACGATGCCGCCTGCTTCAGCTACCGGGAAGCTTTAAGTAATGCAATAAAGCCGTTTCCAATACTGCACAACTAATTAAATAGTAGGTTGGGTTAAGCGCCAGCTTAACCCAACTTGTCACCCGTCTAATGTTGGGTTTCGTTTTAGTCATTAGATATCTCCAAAAATTCTTGTGGGGTAGGCATCCTGCCTGCCTTTGAGATCCTTTTGGAGGAGATGTCTATTGACCGAAACAAAATTTAAATTTGGGATTTGGGATTGCCTAATTTAAAATCCCAAATCTCAAATTTTTCCACTAGGTCATCAAGCATTTAATCTTAATTGTCACTGAGGATGAAGGGTCAAATATTTCTTGACCCTTTCTTATCGATCGGAAGGAGAGAAAAGGAAAAAAGCAGTATTTACTTTTTTCCTTCGACCGGGATACTGTTTAGCTGACTGCTACGGTTTGCATTGGCCGCTCAAAGAATAGCTCCCTGGCTGTTTTTTCTGGTTTTGGTAAGCCATAAAAACCAGCTTCGGCTTCGATTTCATCGACTAAATCCCAAGCTTCAGTGGCTTCTTTGGAGTCATTACCAAAGTTGGCGGCAGCTGAACGAGCATTCGAGATAGCCTGCTGAAGTTTTTGTTCGAGATATGCCAATTTCGGGTTTTCTAGGAAATCACCTTTGTTCAAAATATCGGTGACGGAAATGATACCCAATAAGTCACCTTGAATGACAGGCGCACGCCATACGCCAGTATTAGCAAACAACCGCGCTACATATTCCAAATTAAGGTCGGGATTCACGACAATGCAGGGTTTACTCATAATTTCGTAAACGCGCACATCTTTGGGATCTTTTCCATAAGCAACGACTTTCGCTACAACGTCTGTTTCGGTAACAATGCCGTAAGCATCTTCTGAATCGCGAGCTTCTACTATCAGCGCCCGGACTTCTTTTAGCCTCATTAGCCTGACGGCTTCAGCTACAGTTGCAGAACCGCGAACAGTAGCTACATCCTGGGTCATAATATCTTTGGCCTTCATAATTGTCCTCCTTTTAGTTGGTCGAGTTCAGCCAAATAAAGGGTTATAAGCTGTTGCAATGTTTGTCAGTATGAAAACATACTTGACTCAGATGCAATCTGCTATTGTCAGAAGACTGATTGACCAATTCAAACAGAAAATAGCTTGAATCAGTTACTGGCTTTTCAGCAAAAATTGAATCGAATTTGTCTTCGATAGCAAGGAAGAATCACGTTGTTTACAAATATTTGGTTTTAGGCATATTTGTCAATCGCTCGATGGAGACTTGATTAAAACCACGTAATATCTCCCTCAATTAATAGCGCTCGGTCAAGTTTTTATTGCAACAACTTAACCCTGCAAATATAATAACACCAAAATCAGGCTTATTGTAGCTGTTTTTACTGAAGATTATAAAATAATTATTAAAATAAACAAAATTTTTATTTGATACATATTGTCTTGGATTTGTCATTAGGTTTTTTTAAATATTTATTAAAAAGTAAACATCTAATGTTTAGACAAAATTAATGTATTTTACGACCAATGTAAATAGTAGAGGCAAAATTTAATTGCCCCTACTATAAGTTATCAAAACACCTAAAATTAGGCGATATTCGCTTGCAGAGACTTTACTCTGACATCATCAATAACCTCACAAAATTAAGTTTAACGTGCTAAGGAAAGAGACGATATTTTAAAGTATTTTCCGGTCTGTTTCAGCAGGAAAACTAAAGGTATTCGGATGGTTGAAAATGTTTTTTATGGTGTTGGCGACCAGCGCTTTCGACCAGTAAGTAAATGATTGTCATTTGATTTTCTGCTATATACGCTACCAATTGATTTAGCAACGATCGACCGCAGAATAAAATTAAACAAACCTTAACTTTTGACTAAATTACATGGCGCTAACTAGAGAGAACATCTGGTATTATAAAAACGTAAAAATTTTGAAAATTGTAGGTAAAAACATGAAAATTAGCGCTCGTAATGCTCTCAAGGGTAAGGTAAAGCAGGTTACGCCAGGAGCGGTTAATACAGAAGTAGTCATAGAAATCTCTCCTGGTGTCGAAATAGTTTCCATCATCACAAAATCTTCAGGGGAAAGCCTGGGGATTGAAGTAGGCAAAGAACTTTATGCTATCATCAAGTCAACAGATGTAATGGTTGCGGTTGATTAAAATTTACCTACGGAAACTAGCAGTTAGTCATGGTTGGCTACTAAAGTTAGGTAAATTTAGAGAAGCGAATCAGTTAACCGAACGCAAATCGATCGAGCGAGGACTCGATCGATTTCTAGCCAATGCCGATCGGCTTTGACTAAAAAGGTAGGCAATCGCTGTTCGACCGTAATAGTAACGCCGGGGCAAATCCCCATTTGATTTAGCTTGTTAAGCACCTTTTCATCTGCATCGCGAAAGCGAGTCACGATTCCCTGCTCTCCAGGTTTTAGCAACTCCAGTGGAGAAAGACAAACTGTAAAGCCTTGATTCCACATTTAAAACACCTCTGTTTGGTAAGTGTTTAATTAAACGAACTGAAATTAAATCTTTTTTAATTATGGGAAATTATCCAATGTAGTTCTATCGATTTCAGCTTTTAAATGTAAAATTGCAGATTTGAAAAATTGTTATATTTTAAATCTGCAATTTTAAATAGCTCGGTTTCTAGGGTCGAACCAGTAAATCTTTAAACAAGGTACGCTTCTTGATGCGTGCGAATCGTACAATCAGATTTAGGATAAGCAACGCAAAGTAAAACAAACCCCTTAGCCATTTGTTCGTCATCTAAGAAATTTTGATCCGACTGATCTACTTGACCTTCAACCAACTTTCCAACACAACTAGAACAAGACCCAGCGGAACAAGAGAATGGTAAATCTATTCCTGCGTCTTCAGCAGCTTTGAGAATATAAGTATCCTCATCTACATCAATTACTGTATCTAATTTGTGCTTTTTACTTTGCAAGCGCACTTTGTAGGTAGTAGCCATTGTCCTATACCAAATCGTGAAAATTTACAGAAAAACTAAAGCAAAGCAGTTTTGAGTTTTGAATTAAGTATTCATTACTCAGCATTCATTGTTGACCAAGCACTATCATTTCCTTAACTGCAAGAAACACCTGCGGGAGTGCAATCACCAGCTTTGAAAGATTTGCCACAACCGCAGCTATCCGTCGCGTTAGGATTGCTAAACTTAAATCCAGACTCAATTAAACCATCAACGAAATCAATCACAAGTCCTTCTAATAAAGATGCGCTGTTGCGATCGACATAAAAAAGCACCGAGTCTTGTTCCACAACCAAATCATCATCTTTTGGTTTACTGGTGATATCCATTTTATATTCGTAACCGCTACAACCACCATCAGCAACCGCAAGGCGCACGCCTTTGCGTACAGGAGTTGTTTCTTGTGCAGCAGTCGCTCTCAAGAAAGTGCGAAGCCGAAATGCTGCTTTTTCAGTCATATTAATCGTCATAGTCGTCATAAAATCCTCCTATTTTGATAATAATTGTAGGTTGGGTCGAGGTAACGAAACCCAACGCTGTGTATCGGGTTGTTGGGTTTCGCAATAGCTCAACCCAAGCTACAAAAGTCACTATTCCCTCATTTGTGATTTCCACATACCGGACAATGGGAATCTTTATAAGAGCGACGTTTTGCAAAATTTAGAGTACCTAAATCCATCGTTAATAATTTAGACGATAGAGTTTCTCCGACTCCAGTAATTACCTTAATTGCCTCCAGTGCAGTCAGACAAGCTAGCGTTCCCGAAACGGCTCCCAAAACACTAAAAGCGCGTTTATCCCATTCCGGTTTTTCGGGAAACAAACAAGATAAACAAGGAGTTTCGCCAGGGATAATTGTAGTTAGGTAAGCTTCCATTCCATTCATGGCTGCTTCTACCATTGGTTTGCGCCAACGCACGCAAGCAGCATTCAATAAATCCCGTTCTTCAAAGTTATGAGCGCAGTCAAGAGCGATATCCGCTTGTAACACTAAAGAATCAACATTTGCTGCGGTAACGTATTCGGGAATCGCCTCTATTTCTACATCGGGATTGATGGAAGAAAGCGTTTCTTTAGCTTTGATTACTCTGGGTTGACCTACCCAATCGTCCGTCATTAAAATCTGACGGTTCATGTCATCTAAGCGTAAATTTCCGCCTCTAACTAAAATTAATCGACCTACGCCAGCCACCGCTAAATATAGCGCAGCCGTACCGCCTAATCCCCCTACACCCGTGACTAATACAGTTGCTTGGCGGAGTTTACGTTGTGCTGATTCCCCAAAACCAGGGAGCATCATTTGGCGGTGATAACGTTCTAACTCAGTAGGTGTAAGGTTTAACACTTCAATTCTCCTTAGTCAGACTGAATTTCTGAGAGTAAGACGACATTTTTGGGTTTTTCATTGAACACTTTGAACAGTTTCTGCTCTACGCCTGTTGAAGTTAAAAATAATTCATAAGACTTTAAGAGAGCATCGCGGTACTTATCCAATTTTTCCTGCGGTTCGATATTGGGATAGTTCTCATCAATTTCACTAACGTACTGAGAGAACTTCTTCAAAATGTGCAGGCGATTAACATTCACAGTCTGCGGATCGAAAGGAAGTTGAAAAAACTGGAAATATTCCTCAGCATCCACGATTTTTTGAAAGTCAGATAAGGCTTGTGTCATTGGGCTGACTCCATTACTTTTAGCTGTTTTTTCAGGTTGTCTAACTCTCGAAATAGCTCATAGGTTCTGCCAGCTACTTCCATGATGGTCTCGAAATCGGTGGGCAAACCTTCTGCTAAATCGTGAAGTTCCATTTTTAGTTGACCACCTTTGCTGTTGAGGCGCTTAATTTGAGTTTTCAGTTCCTCAATGCTTAAGTTTGCTTGCACCATAAATTTGTTACCTCAAAGAGCGATCGACCGATTTTAGATTTTAGATTTGGGATTTTAGATTTGGGATAGACATAAATCATAAATCCCAAATCTCAAACCTAAAATTGATATTTAAACTTCTGCTACTTCGCGATAGCGTTTAGCTAATTCTACAGCAGAGTTGGTAAGTTTTTCACCTTCAGCAGCTAGTTTTTCCATCGATTCAAAGCCAAACCGTTGGGCATCTCTGAGAGTTTTAGATACCACCAAAAGGCGACCGGAAAATACTAAAGCCCAGCCAAATCCTTCATGGCTTAAATTAATCACTACCTGACAGATTAATCCAGTTTGTTGTTCTACGAGAGTTGCGATCGCACGATAAAAAGCCGTGATTCGCAATTGCGTTACCGGATCGACATCTCCTTCTACCGAGATTTTCCGTTTTTGTTCTTTACTAAGAATTAATGGCTTGATAATCAACTCATCCGACCAACTACGGTAAACACCAAGGCTATCTTGGGCGCGAATTTGGCGCACTATTTCTTGCAAGAAAGGTGTTTGAATTAGGGGCAAGTTAGTTTCTGTTACAGTCATCGTAATTTTCTCTCGTCTCTTCAGGTCAATTGGTTGAACAAATCTACATTTGTAGGGGCGTAAGGGAGGGCTTAATTGGCTAGCTTGTGGAGCAACGTGATATATCATTAAACCCGCCCCTACTAACCTGTGGAGTGACATGATATATCATTAAACCCGTCCCTAAAAACTTATCTGGTTTATTCCTCTAAGGAATCTTCAAAAGAAGCTTCCTTTTGTTGGAGTGCTTTACGCAACCAAGGTGGAGGATTACCCTTTAATGTTTGTACTAACTTGTTGAGTACATCAGTAATTAAATCCTCCTCACTTTTTGACTTAACTGGTGTTACCCGCTTGCGAATTAATCTGGCGGCTGCACTTCCTCCGATCGCAGCGACATAAACGATCGTGCAATCAGATACAGCTTCCAGTTTGGGAACGAGTTTATCTTCGTTACCATCTTCTTTCAGGTCGCCACCAAAAGTCAGATTATCTACAAATTCATAACCTTCTGGCGACACTTCATAAACTGCCATTTGTTTTGCCCAGCCGAAATGGGCATCAATATGAACTAAGTCATTGGTAGCAAAAGCAATTTTCATGGCTTCTCTCCTTTTTAGTGTTTGGCTTTCGATTCCTCTTGTTCGAGGAGAAGATTGCCAAGATTAAATAAAAACTCAATAGTGCCGCGATAACCAACAGTCGTAAAGTAACCGTTGCCTAAGCGATCGAAGATTGGCATTCCTTGCCTATAAAGAGGAATTCCTAGCTTTTTGCTAACTCGTTTACCGTTAGAATTAGCAACTAATAAATCCGCACCGACTGCCAATTTTTCTAAGTCATCTAAGTCTCCAATTATAACCGATTCAAGCGGAAGAGATTCCAGTACGGGAGATTGAGTTGTAGTGACAGCAGCTTGGATTTGCGCTCCCATTTCCTGTAAAAAAATGCTAGTTGAATACAGCAAATCTGGCTCTAGCGCCAGCGATACTCGCTTGCGTCCGAAATAGAAATGAGTATCCAACATAGCATCTTGCAACTGGCGACGCTGACGCCGAAACTTTTCGGGAACGGGACACTCACTTAATTGCGATAATTTCATTAGAAATTCATCTACCGCTTGCAATCCAGTGAGTCGCGAAAATACTTGATATTCCGTACCAAATCGCTGTTGTAAAATCTTTGCCGCACCCCGCATACTTTCGCCAAAAGCGAGGGTAAAAGCAGATGCACCCACACGCTTCAAATCTGCTAAACTTGTTCCTCCCGTTGTTGTGGCGCTATACTCTCCATCGGATAAGTGACCGTCAAGAGATTCCGAGAGGTCGGGAACTGCGATCGCATCCAATCCAAAAGCAGTGACGATCTCCTTAATTTCCTCTACATCGCCTGGGGTAAACGCAGAACCTACTAACAGGGTAACTTGATTGGTTTGCTTTTCAGCTGCGATCGGCACTTCTTTTACAATACCTTCTACCGCCGCCGCAAAACCATCTTGCAATGCGCCTTTAAAATCGGGAGTCGAACAAAAAATAACAGGTACATTACTTAAATCTGGGTGACGTTTTTTCAGCGTTCTGAGGATGCCTTCCATATCATCCCCTCGCGTTTCCGTTAACCCAGTCGTACAAAGTCCGATAATTTCCGGTTTGGCTTTTTCTAATAAGGTTAAAATCGCCATTTCTATATTTTCTTCTCCCCCTAAAATCGTCGTGACTTCCGTCATCGCTGTGGTACTTAAAGGGATAGCTTCTCGAAAGTGCCGTACTAGCAAAACTTTCGCAAACGCCGTACAACCTTGGGAACCATGAAACAATGGCATCGTTCCTTTTAAACCTAAGAATGCTAACGCCGCACCCAAAGGTTGAGATTGTTTAATTGGATTGATTGCAACAGATTTTTTGGGTGAGATTACAGTAGCCATCGTTCGATTTTGGATTTTGGATTTTAGATTTTGGATTGAAGATTATTCGATTTCAGATTTTGGATTTTGGATTGAAGCTGTAGGGTGTTTCAGATAGATAATTTTCGGAGACATCATTAATTTTATTGCTTTGACGCGCCCTACTTTACTAGCTTCTGCCAATCTAAAATCCAAAATCTAAAATCTAAAATTCCCAAGGTGCTGGTTGACGAACTTGCGCCCAAACCGGACTGTACAAAGCTTCATCTAATTCTCTCGCCATTTCCACCATACCTGAATAACCTGAGTAGGGATGATGGCGTTCTTGGTTGATATCAAGGAAAGGTATTTTCGCTTTCAAAGCCGTGTATTGGTTGCGTCCTCCCGCAATCAACATATCTGCTTTGGTTTTCTCAATTACTGTGAGGATTTCGGCAGCGTTGCCTTTCTCCAACATCATACCATCTTTACCCAACAATTCTTTAATTTTTGCCTTATCTTCTTCCGTACTTTTCTTCGTACTGGTGGCAACAACTTCCATACCTAAATCTTTGGCAGCGGAAATAATCGACCAACTTTTTACACCGCCAGTATACAATACAACGCGCTTACCTGTTAATCTAGCGCGATAAGGTGCTAAAGCTATATTTAATTTTTCCGTTTCTTCCGCAATTAATTTTTCCGTGCGTTCTTGCAAGTCGGCATCGCCAATTTTTTGGGCAATATTTCGCAAGCAGCGATTCATGTCATCTACACCATAAAAAGATTCCTCAATGTAAGGAATACCGTATTTTTCTTCCATCTTTCTGCCCATGTTGATCAGCGCTTTCGAGCAGATCATCACGTTAAGTTTGGCGCGGTGGGCAGCGCAGACATCATGGTAACGAGCGTCACCCGTAATTTTAGCTAAAACGCGAATGCCTAACTTTTCAAATAAGGGAAGAACGCCCCACAATTCCCCAGCAATATTGTACTCGCCAATCAAATTAATGTCGTAGGGTGTAGTATATTCCGGTTCTCTTGTACCGACTACATATTCTAATAATGCCTCGCCACCGATGCGGTTGCCGAGGTTTTTACTACCGACAAAGCCTGGAGAATTAACGGGAATAATAGGAGTACCTGTTTTCTTGGCAGCAGTTTCGCAAACTGCATCTAAATCATCGCCAATTAAGGCTGTAACGCAGGTGGAATAAACGAAGACTGCCGCAGGCTTGTAGCGTTCTTCAACTTCTAGAATAGCTTTATAAAGCTTTTTTTCTCCTCCGAAAATAACATCATTTTCACTCAGATCGGTGGTCAACCCAACTTTATAAAGATGGGAACCAGAGGAAAGACTACCGCGACTGCCCCAAGAATTACCAGCACAAGCGATCGGCCCGTGGACTAAATGAGCCACATCTGTAATTGGTACGAGGGCGATGCTTGCACCGTCAAACGCACAACCACCTTGGGCTGCACCGGGTTGAGCTTGTTGTTTGCAAGATTTGTTCTTCTTTTCACCGTCTTTTTTATGATTGTGTTCGCAGGCGGTTTCGGTGAGCAGTTCGGTAATTTTTTTCTGAGTGAGTTTCATGGTTAGTCCTTAGTCATTAGTCAGTAGTTATTTGTCCTTCGTAATTGGTCATTTTTCGTTGGCCATTTGTTCTTTTTCATTGCTGAGATTTAGGATTTATCAGTATGAACAATGACCAATCACCAATGACTAACAGATGTATTTATTGACATCTTCACCGCACACATCAGTCAGGTAAGAAAGGGCGCGAAAGCGCAAACCAACAAACTCGTCGTAAAGGGGATTTAACTTGCAAAAAGGGGGAATGTGTAGCGTGCGTCCAAAGAGGGTGAGCTTTCGTTCAAAAGGGCATTGGCAGGGAATAACTCGACAGACAATATGGGCAAATTTGCGATCGTTTATTTCGATTCCATCCACCCATTGACGCAAGGGCCACAGGAGATCAAACTTTTTGTTTCTATGAATGGAGGTGCTACTCATGACAGTAATCCAGGAGTGGGGAGTGGGGAGTGGGGGAGTGGGGGAGTGGGGAGTAGGTAGTGGGTAGTGGGTAGGGGGTAATTTTTATTCCCTAACCCCTAACCCCTATTCCCTAACCCCTCTCTTCCCCTAACCCCTTCCATCAGCGAATCAAGTCGTAAGAGATGTCGGTCTTAGCTGGGATAATCGTGTTGCGATCGAGTTCATCCAACAGGGTATTCACGATCCAATTCAGCAGGTTAATTGCACCTTGATAGCCATAAGTAGCATAGCGATGCAAGTGATGGCGATCGAAGATTGGATAACCAATACGAACCAATGGAGTGTGAGTATCGCGCCACAGATACTTACCGTAGGAATTACCGATTAACAAATCAACTGGTTCGGTAAATAGTAAAGATCTCAAGTGCCACAAATCCTTACCGCCCCAAATCGTTGCACCAGCACCAAACGGACTGGAATCTAACAGCGCCCGCAACTCATTCTCAAAAACATCATTGCTGTTAGTTACTACGATGTGAACTGGTTCTGCACCAAGTTCCAACAGGAATTGTGTCAAACCAATCACTAAATCTGGATCGCCATACATCGCAATTTTCTTGCCATGTAACCATGCTTGGGAATCAGTTAAAGCGTCCACTGCGCGACCCCGTTCTTCTTCCAATTCTTTCGGAATTGGTTTACCAGTCAAAGCAGATAGCTTCATCAAAAACTCATCGGTGCCCCGGATACCAACCGGACGGGAAACATAAGTTTTTTGCTTCCAATCCGACTCCAAGTATTCGCGAGTCTTACTCGTCGAATAAGCTTGGAAAGAAATCGTTGCTTCTGCGTTAATCGAATCGCCAGCATCTTCCAGCGTTGTGCCACCATTATACATCCGATATTCTCCATCATTAGGAGAATCCAGATAATCAGAATTATCAGCCAACAAGGTGTAATTTACACCCATTGTTTCTGCAATGCGCTTAACTTCGCGCAAGTTGCCGATATAAGTTTCAAAACCTGGGATAAAGTTAATCTTACCGTTGGTTGTTTCTTTCTTCTTACCAGCAGTTAAGTTACTCAAAATCCCCTTCATCATATTGTCGTAACCAGTAATATGGGAACCGACAAAGCTAGGAGTGTGAGCGTAAGGAACTGGCAGTTCTTGAGGAACAAAACCTTCATCCTTCGAGGTTCTGATAAATGCTTGCAAGTCGTCTCCGATTACCTCTGCCATACAGGTAGTGCAGAGAGCGATCATTTTCGGCTTGTAGAGATTGAAAGAGGTAGCTAAACCTTCTTTCATGTTGTTCAAACCGCCGAATACCGCTGCATCTTCCGTCATTGAGGAGGAAACGGCAGAGAAAGGTTCTTTGAAGTGACGGGTAAAGTGCGATCGGAAATACGCTACGCAACCTTGAGAACCGTGAACAAAGGGCAATGTACCTTCAAAACCTACTGCTGCCAGAATTGCGCCGAGAGGTTGGCAAGCTTTCGCTGGGTTAACAGTTAGCGCTTCGCGGGAGAAGTTCTTCTCGCGATACTCCCAAGTCTTAGTCCATTCAGCGACGCGAGTAATTTCTTCTGGGCTATGTCCACCTTCAAACTGTTTTTTAGCTTGAAATAATTCTTGATACTCATCTTGGTGGAATAACTCGGCGTGATCCTTGATATTATTGATATCGTTCTGAGCCATGACTTTTTTCCTTGATTAGGGATGTAGGGATTAGGGAATGGGTAATGGGGAATGGGTAATGGGGAATGGGGAGAGGGAAGAAAAAGGAAAATGAAAAGGGAAAATATTTTTACCTGTTCTTTCCCTAGCCCCTAGCCCCTAACCTCTAGCCCCTCTTCCAGGGCGCACCGATTAAGCTCCAGGTGGGGCTATTCAGTGCCAGATCCATGTCGCGAGCGAAGATGGCAAATCCGTCGTAACCGTGATATGGGCCGGAGTAATCCCAAGAGTGCATTTGACGGAAAGGCAGAGCCATCTTTTGGAAGACGTACTTCTCTTTAATTCCAGAAGCAACTAAATCTGGCTTCAATTCTTTGATGAATTCTTCAAATTCGTAAGCAGAAACGTCATCGTAAATCAGCGTGCCGTTTTCGATGTAGTGAGTTGTACGTTTGTAGTCGTCGTTGTGACCGAATTCATATCCCGTACCGACCAAGCGCATACCCAAATCGTGGAACGCGGGAACGACGTGGCGAGGACGCAAACCACCAACCATCAGCGCAACGGTTTTGCCTTCCAAACGCGGGAGATATTTCTCAATTACTGCCTTAGTTTGTGCTTCGTATTTAGCGATTACTTCTTCGGCTTTTTGCTGAATTGTTTCGTCAAACTTGGAAGCAATTTCGCGCAGGGATTCGGCAATCTTAGTTGGGCCGAAGAAGTTGTATTCTAACCAAGGAATACCATAAGCTTCTTCCATGTGGCGGCTGATATAGTTCATCGAGCGATAGCAGTGAACTAAATTCAGCTTCACGGTTGGGGTCATCATCATTTCATGGAGAGTGCCATCCCCAGACCATTGAGCTACCACGCGCAAGCCAATTTCTTCTAACAGAATGCGGCTCGACCAAGCATCACCACCGATGTTGTAGTCTCCGATAATGGCAACATCATAAGGAGTGCTTTCAACACCTAATTCTTTCTTTTTCTTATCTGCTTGGGGGAATACCCAGTCGCGCACGGCGTCGTTAGCAATGTGGTGTCCGAGAGATTGAGAAACACCCCGGAAACCTTCGCAGCGAACCGGAACAACGGTTTTGCCAATTTCCCTGGCGGCTTTCTTGGCAACAGCTTCGATGTCATCCCCAATCAAACCGATCGGACATTCAGATTGAATCGAAATGCCTCGGTTGAGAGGAAACAAATCTTCCAATTCATCGATCAGTTTCGCCAATTTCTTATCACCACCGAACACGATATCGCGTTCTTGGAAGTCGGAGGTGAATTGCATCGTACCAAAGGTATCAATGCCAGTCGTACCAATATAATAGTTGCGTCGTCCAGACCAGGAATAATAACCGCAACCTACAGGGCCGTGACTGATGTGGATCATGTCTTTGATTGGGCCCCAAACCACACCTTTCGATCCGGCGTAGGCGCAACCGCGAGTGGTCATCGAACCTGGAACGGATTTGATATTAGATTTTACGCCGCAGTCGGATTTGCCTTCTTCGTAAACGTTGAGGTGCTTTTCTCTCTTTTTGCGCGATTTCTCAGGATACGCTTCGAGGACTTCTTTAATCAGTTCTTTAGTTTCGGCAACTGGTCGCTGAGGAACCGCAGTTACTTCATTTTCGTTTAAGGTAGCAGATTCGATCGGGGTCATAAGGTTTCTCTCTCGAATTTTAGGGATTAGGGATTAGGGAGTGGGGAGTAGGTAGTGGGTAGTAGGTAGGGGCTAGGGGAATTGCAGATTTTAAATTTCAGATTTCAGATTTATTAAATTTGCCATCTGAAATTTGAAATCTGAAATTAATTCATTCCCCATTCCCCATTCCCCATTTAGACGGCAACAGTGGTTTTTGCTTGGTCTTGAGCGATCGCTTTTTGGTATTCTTCTTCGCCGCCCAGGATGCCGAATTCCACCAACAACTCTTCCAGTTCGTCCATTGAGATCGGAGTTGGAATGGTCAGATTCTTGTTGTCGATGATCTTTTGAGCTAATTGACGGTATTCGTTAGTTTGTTGATGGTCGGGTGCGTACTCCAGTACGGTCATGCGGCGCAGTTCGGCGTGTTGAACAACGTTGTCGCGAGGTACGAAGTGGATCATTTGGGTGTTCAGACGCTTAGCCAAAGTTTCGATCAGTTCGAGTTCGCGGTCAACTTTACGGCTGTTGCAAATCAAACCACCTAAGCGCACGCCACCGGAGTGTGCATACTTCAGAATGCCTCGTGCAATGTTGTTAGCAGCATACATTGCCATCATTTCACCGGAAGTAACGATGTAGATTTCTTGAGCTTTTCCTTCCCGGATCGGCATTGCGAAACCACCGCAAACAACGTCGCCCAATACGTCGTAGGAAACGAAATCTAGGTCTTCGTAAGCACCGTTTTCTTCTAAGAAGTTGATGGCGGTGATGATACCACGTCCGGCGCAACCTACACCGGGTTCTGGACCACCAGACTCAACGCAACGTACATCGCGATAGCCAGTCAACAATACTTCTTCGAGTTCCAGATCTTCTACTGCGCCGCGTTCTGCTGCTAAGTGCAGAATGGTGGTTTGGGCTTTGCTGTGCAACATCAAGCGGGTAGAGTCAGCTTTTGGGTCGCATCCTACGATCATGATCCGTTGGCCCATTTCTGCCATTGCTGCGATCGTATTTTGAGAGGTGGTAGATTTACCGATACCGCCTTTGCCGTAGAACGCAATCTGTCTAATTTTTTCGTCAGTCATGATGATTCTCTCTGCTTAGTGGGTGTGTGTGTCTTGTTGGTGTTTGGGTAATTAACGCCATCCTCACGGAAGAAAGTGCGGGATGCGCGTTTTGGGAGAAGGAGCATCGCAGGAGGCGATCGTCCTTTCGATTCGTAAATAATCATTTTGGTTAATTGTCAGTGGTCAGTGGTCAGTGGTCAGTTGTTATTGGTTATCGGCTATTTCCTATTCCCAATTCCCTAAATTGCTTCTACAACTAAGGTGGGTGAAACGCGCTCTTGTAATTTGGCTTCGATCGCGTATTTCAGCGTTGCTAAACTGCCAGAACAAGTACCGCAAGCTCCCTTTAATTGCACTTTCACTTTGTCGCCATCGACATCGTAGAGTTCGACATCTCCCCCATCGAGAGCTAGGAAGGGTTTGATTTCGGAATCGATAACTTGTTGAATTAGTGTGATTTTTTGCAGGTTTGTCAGCGGACGAGCAACTTGCACTTGCGTTTCTGTTTTGGTTGCTACTGCTACTGAAGTTGCTGTTACCGCGCTATTTTCTTCAGTTTTAGCAGCACTTTGGGCTTTCATTTCTTGCCAAGCATCGGCAATTATGTCGTCAATATCTACCAGACAAGTACCGCAACCGCCGCCTGCTTTTATATAATTAGTTACTTGTTCGGCTGTGTCAAGTTTGTTTTCGATTACTACTCGCTTGATCCGTGCTTGGCTAATACCGTAACACCGACATACTAGCGCACTTTCGTCTTCTTCGTGAACAACAATTGGAATTCCTTTGTAAGAAGATATCGCTGCTTCCAGTGCTTCTTGTCCCATCACGGAACAGTGCATTTTCTCTTCCGGCAAACCGCCTAGATATTCTGCAATCTGACGATTTGTAATCTTCATTGCTTCTTCAACTGTCATGCCAATAATCATTTCAGTTAAAGCGGAGGAAGAAGCGATCGCGCTGGCACAACCGAAAGTTTGAAAGCGAGCATCTAAAATTATATTCGTGCTTTCATCAATTTTTAAGTGCAATCTTAGCGCATCTCCGCAAGCAATACTGCCAATTTCTCCGGTAACGATTTTTAATCCTGGTTCGTCAGTTGCTTCTATTACTCCCTGATGTTTGGGATTGTAGAAGAGATCCATTACTTTTTCTGTATAGTCCCACATGGCGATTCTCGATTCTCGATTTTGGATTTTGGATTTTGGATTGACTTAATTTCAGATTTCAAATTTTAGATTGCAAATTTTAAATTTGAAATCTGAAATTTGCAATTATCTTAATTCTTAGCTAGAGCAACGGCTTTTTCTTGTTCTTGCAGCCAAGATTCTTCGTCACTTTGGAACGGTGATAATGCTCGTAAACGTTCTACTATTTGCGGCATTATGGTTAGCACTCGGTCGATTTCTTCGTCAGTGGTATAACGAGAAAGCGAGAAACGAATCGAACCGTGCAACACTGAATAAGGTAAACCCAATGCTCTGAGTACGTGGGAAGGTTCTAGAGAACCAGAAGTACAAGCAGAACCAGAAGAAGCACAGATCCCGTATTGGTCGAGGGAAAGAAGAATTGCTTCGCCTTCGATATATTTGAAACCGATATTGGTGGTGTTAGGAAGTCTTTGGGTAAGGTGGCCGTTTACTTGGCTGTTGGGGATAGTAGAAAGCAGACCTTTTTCTAAGCGATCGCGCAACTGCTTTTCTTTTTTCACCTCTGGCAAATGGGTTAAAGCTAACTCACTTGCTTTACCCAGTGCCACAATTCCGGGTACATTTTCCGTACCAGCACGCCGTCCTCTTTCCTGATGTCCTCCTACTAATAGGGGACGGAATCGCACGCCTTTTCTCACGTACAATGCGCCAAGTCCTTTAGGTGCGTGCAGTTTGTGACCGGAAATGGTGAGTAAATCCACCGTACTATTTTTCATGTTCAGTGGAATTTTACCCGCCGCTTGAACGGCATCTACATGAAATATAGCACCTTTTTCTTTTACGATGTGACCGATTTGTTCGATGGGAAAAATAACGCCTGTTTCATTATTAGCATACATGATCGACACTAAAGCAGTGCCACCTGTCAGCGAAGCTTCTAATTCATCCAGGTCTAATTGTCCTTGGTTATTTACGGAAAGATAGGTAACTTTATAGCCTTGACTTTCCAGCAGTTTGCACTGGCTGAGAATAGCGGCGTGTTCGACTTCTGTAGTAACGATATGGTTTTTGTTAGGCTGGACTGCTAGGGCCGATCGAATCGCCGTATTATTTCCTTCCGTGCCACAACTGGTAAATACTATTTCAGTGGCTTCTGCGCCTAACAAAGCTGCAACTTGTTCCCTTGCTTGTTTAACTTCCTTCCCAACTTGTCCGCCAAAAGTGTGCATTGAAGAAGGGTTGCCATAATATTCAGTTAGGAAAGGAAGCATCGCCTCAAGGACTAGGGGATCTACCTTGGTAGTGGCATTGTTATCTAAATAAATGACTGACATTGCTAACTGGGGAATTGGGATTGGGAAATGGTTAAGAGGTTGGGAGTGGGTAGGAAGAGAGAAGTGAACGATTTCTCTCTTCTCTAGCGCCTAGTGTTTAGCTTTCGCTCGCCAGTACGGAATCAGTACAAACTTGGATGGAAAGCCACTTTTGGTAATATTCGGAAGCTACTTTTTCGATTAAGTCGTAAGCTTCTACCACTTCAATTCCAGCTTTTTTCAACTGTTCTTGGGGACAACTACCGATCTTGGAAACCAAAACTGCTTTGCAACCTTCCAACATCTTTAAAATGTCGTCAAGAGAATGGTCTTCACCATAGCCGCCTTGACAATACTGTTCGACTTTGCGGTGTCCGACAAATTTGGCTTCGTTGGCATCAACTTCGTAAACCATGAATTCTCTGGCATGACCGAAGTGTTGATTGACTAATCCACCGCCTTTGGTAGCGACTGCAACTAAAATTTTGGGAGAATTTGCGACTTTCTTTTGTGCTTTGGCTGCTTTGGCTGCTTTTTGTTCCTCTTGAACTTTATCGATCGCAGCGTGGAGTTCTTGGCGTTTTTCTAAGTTATATTCCGGTGCCATTTCCAAGAATTTTTCTTTGGTAAATTCTTGACTCCGGTCTTCACCCAATAATCCTACCGCATCGGCGCGACACTGGCGACAGTGGCGCATCATCTTCATATTTGACCCGGCACATTTATCTTGCAGCGCTTTCAGTTCCTTCGGTGTTGGGCCGCGCTGACCTGTCAAACCAAAGTGGGTGCCGTGTTCGGGTGCGGAGATCAGGGGCATGATGTTGTGCAGGAATGCACCTTTCTCGCGAATTACTCGATCGACTTCTGCCAGGTGTTCGTCATTAATCCCTGGAATCATCACGGAGTTGACTTTGCACAGGATATCAGCTTCTTTGAGGGCTTGCAACCCTTCCATCTGCCGTTCGTGCAGAATCCTTACCGCTTCAATGCCTTTGTAGCGTTTGCGCCGGTAGTGAACCCAAGGATAAATCTTCGTGCCGACTTCCGGGTCTACCATATTAATAGTGATGGTGACGTGATCGACGTTGAGTTTTTTGATGCGATCGACGTAATCTGGTAGCATTAAGCCGTTGGTTGACAAGCACAGCTTGATATCCGGGGCTTTGTCGGCAATTAACTCGAATGTGCGGAAAGTTTTTTCTGGGTTCGCCAAGGGGTCGCCAGGGCCAGCAATTCCCAACACCGTCATCTGCGGAATCTTACCCGCAATTACCAGCACCTTATGGGCGGCTTCTTCGGGAGTTAGCAGTTCGCTGACGACACCTGGACGGCTTTCGTTGGCACAATCATATTTGCGGTTGCAGTAGTTGCACTGTATGTTGCAAGCAGGTGCAACAGCAACGTGCATTCTAGCGTAGTGGTGATGCGCTTCTTCACTGTAGCAAGGGTGCTTGGCGATGCGCTCTTTGATTTTTTCATCGTGGGAGATTTCAGTAGAAGAGGAACTACAGCCGCAACCACCAGATTTTTTGGGTTGGGAGAGTGCGTCCGGCTGTGCTTTCGCTTCTGTTTTTGCCAGTAGTTCTGTAGTAGGTGACATCGAAATCCGTAGGTCAAGTAAACGAACTGATTTATCGACGTAGAACACTTATGTGCAAAAGTAGCGAAGTTTGGTTTTTCTTCCCTTCTGCTGAAACTTAAGTGCCTGACGTTATGAAATTTATATCAGCCGTCTTCAGGTAGTCAGAACGATTCGACCCGCTTCAGATTTATTGAATATATTAGATTTGTACTCAAAGACTCAAACCCTTCCCCAATCAGTATCGCAGCGAATCAAAAATTTTTTTTGGGATAAGGGTACTGGTATTTTTGGGTTGAGGTACAAGTATTTATGGAGCAGGGGACTATAATTCTGTGTACTCACGTCTAAATCCAGTCTAGGAGTGGCTTTGAGGGCATTTTACATAGCCTTTTTTGAGCTTTTAAGCTGCACTCAAAAACTACTCACTAGGGCTGGAATAGTTTGAATCTGACTACTCTCCCGCTCCTATAAAATTTTTATTGTGTATCTAAAGTATCACTTTATCTAAAAACGGTATTTATGATGACAAAATTTGTTACATTCACCCGGCCAGATGGCTTGTTGGTAAACTTTGGCAAATCAAAATAGTCGTAAAAAGTACTCAAGTAAAAATGGTTCAAAGCCAGACAGAGCCTGGGTAAGGCTGAGTACAGAAAATACTAGAACCCCGATCGATAAATACTCATACCTCTGGCAAAAAATACTAGAACCCCTACCCCCAAAAAATTTTTTTCTTGCCTATTTCAATAGGTTTGAGTAAGTTGAGTACAAACTTAATAAATCTAATAAATCCAATCTTCGCGCCCTTCTGAGTTGGAATAAGAGGCATCTGATATAAGCAGGAGAACAGAAGTTAGAAACTAGGGCGTCGGGCGTCGGGCGTCGGGAAAATATTAATTCTCCCGCTCCCCCACTCCCCCCCCTCCCCCACTCCCC